>JAJZKA010000206.1 GCA_021809805.1 Actinomycetes bacterium | reverse complement strand
TGTCGCTGGCATCCGGCGCTGAGCGCGAGTTGGACCTCCGTCAGTAGCTCCGCCTGAGTTGCAACCCAGGCGAGGGGCCCGTGGCGAGCGTCGCCCAGGACGTGTGCTCAACCACCCATAACTCAGCATCCTTCGGCCACCCGGCAGCCGTCGCAACCGGCGCTTGGGCCACCAGGCAGTCACGGTACGGTCGCCCCCCTGGGCTCACGCGCGTGGCTTGGCGCGGCCGCTGCGAGCAAGACGCTCGCAGCCCCGGGCCTCAAAACATGCGACACCCTGCGGAACGCTGCTAACAGTTGCCAAGCTGGCTGGCGAGCGGCAGGCGCGTCATGACATTCCGCATTACAAGCCGACGACGGATGATGAGTCCCGCGCTGCGGGCCAGATCCATGCCAAGCGAAAGAAAGATCAGAGCGTCAGTCAATCCTGCTGGACTCAGCTGGTGCGTGATCAAGAACCGGCCCAGCTCGTCCGGGAAGACATGCACGGCGGCGTAGGCGAACGCCAGACGCGCGGCCGCGACCCCGATCCAGATCGCCGCGTACCCCACGCCAGCATGACTCACTGCCGCAGGCTCAGGCTCGCGGCGGGGGAGACGGAACGGCTGCCACCGGCTCCGTGGCTGGGAATCGAACTCGACTGTGACCAGGCCCGGCGATACCGAGGCCAGACCGAGAGCAATGCCGACAAGCGCGGCGAGTATCTCGAATGCTGGGTCATTGCCAGTCGTGGGCAGTGAGGTCAGGAAGAAGGGGATGATGATGATCAATGTCACCACTGGCCGCCAGATGCGCAGGGCGCCGATCCTGCGTCTACCCAGGTCCGACTCGAGAATGACCGCCAGGACGGCTGCTTGAAGGATCAGCACGTTTACGAACGACATGGTGTGCCTCCGATGGTCGGAACGATGTATCTCATGTGATGTATCTTAGCAGATACATCTTTGGTGATGGGGTTTAGGGTACGATCGAGCCGTGTATGTCGCTGAACTCATGTGGCTGGGTCACCGGCTGGTTGAGCTGGGCCGCAAGGACATGCACGCTTATGCGCCCGGCGTCCCGGTCGCTGAGCTCATCGTGATGGAGGACCTCCTTCGCAACGCGCCAACCTCGATCGGGCCGGTCGCCGAACGCACCGGCTACGCACAGAGCCGGGTCTCGACCGCTGTCACGGCGCTGTCCGCGCGCGGGTGGGTCGACGTCGCACCGGATCCACGGGATCGGCGCCGCACGCTCGTGCGGATCCCCGCCGAGATCGAGGCGGCGGCGACCGAGTTGCGGTCGGGGACCGAGGCCCGAACGTTGGCGCTCATCCTCGACGAGCTCCCCGAGGAGCGGAGCGCTGCGATCTTGAAGGCGCTGGAAGAGCTCCTCGACGTGCTTCAGCAGGCCGGTGTCGCCGACGCGGGCCGACCCCCGGCGGCAGACGGTTAGACGGCAAGCTGGAAAAGCTGGGCTGGCTCCGGGGATGGGGTTGGTGGTTTGTGCTGGCGGGCTGGGGGTGGCTTGGTCTGGCTGGGCGAGGTCGGCTTTGAGGGTGGTGGGAGTCTGTCGGTTCCTGAAGGTTGGTATTGAGAGCGGTTGCTTGACATTTTGTTAGCTAGCTATCATCATCTGTTAGGTGGCTAACAACCAGGCCAGCTCAGACCACAACTCTGCCGGGGCGTGGGCGAAGAAGTACTACTTCGCCAGCCGGGCCGTGATGGATTCGGTTTTGCGCCCTCACGACCTCGGTGCTACGCAGTGGTACGTCCTGTACCAGCTGGCTAACGGCGGGCCGACGTTGCAGCGTGATCTGGTGCGCATGCTTCAGATCGAGCGCGCGACGCTGAGTGGGGTGGTATCCGCGCTTGTGCGCAAGGGTCTCATTGACCAGGAGCCTCATCCCAGCGATCTGCGTCAGAGGGTGCTGCACCTCACCGTCGCCGGGCAGCGGCTGTGGGAGCGACTGCCGGACCCGATCGAGCTGATCGTGGCGACCGCGTTTGACGGCGTCGACGATGCCGATCTCCAAACGGTTGTCCGAGTCCTGCAGGCGGCCACCGAACGCCTCAATCATCTCAACGAAGGATGCAAGTAATGACAACGGTTTTGTTGACTGGCGGAACGGGCCTGGTGGGCTCCCGACTTCTCCCACGCCTGCTCGATGCCGGCATCGCGTGCCGGGCGCTTGTTCGGCCCGGCAAGGAGCTTCCCGCGGGCGTCACCGCCGTGGAGGGCGACATGCTGGACCCCGACTCCCTGGGCACAGCAGTGCAGGGCGCCTCGGCGATCGTTCACCTCGCTGCCGTGCTACGCACCCCGGATCCGGACGAGATCTGGAAGGTCAACCTCGAGGGCACCCGAAACCTCATCGCGGCCGCGCAAGCCAATGCACCCGAGGCGCGTTTCATCATGGCCAGTACGGGCCTGGTCTATGGCCACGACCTTCCACGCCCTGCCCAGGAGAGCGATCCGGCCAACGCGGAGATGCCGTATCCCGCCAGCAAGCTCGCTGCGGAGAAGGCTCTGCAACAGAGCGGGCTGACATGGAGCATCCTGCGACTCGGATTCGTCTACGGCGACGGTGACGGGCATCTGCAATCTGCCCCCGGGCTCCTCGCAGGCTGGAACTGGCATCCGGCTCAGAGGATGAGCCTGGTCCACCACCGCGACATCGCAACCGCTGTTCAGCTCGCGTTGACCGGCATCACCGACAGCCACATCGTCAACATCGTCGACGAAGCCCCGATGAGCGTCTATGAAATCGCCGAACTCGTCGACGCCTCCTACCAGCCATCCGCCGAGCCCCTCATCAACCCATGGATGGGACAACTGGACGGAGCCCTCGCACGCAGCCTCGGCTACCAGCCAACCGTCCCGACCGCCTACCAGGCCAGCCGAGAAGGCACCCTCTAACCGACGAGCCGCTACCGGATCCGAGAACCAACCACCTCGGATCCGGTTGCCTTTCAGTACGACCACGGCTTGGTCGCAGACCCACTCCCGTCTGAATCGGCCGTCGGCCAGAACCAAACCCTACGAGGTGGATGTCCAGGATTGCCTGCGGCGAACCAAAGGCAGGGACCATGACCGCCCGACGCGTTAGTCGTCCTCATCGCCCAACACCGGGGCGCGGGAGTCGCCAGAGGCGAAGTCGGCGACAAAATTCCCGTTCTCGATGTAGACGACTGCAAACGTCATCGCCATTGCTTATCGACAGGATCCCCCGGTGTTCAAGAGCCAACATCAGGAGATCCTCCGGACGACCCCAAACGGTGTGGTGGCCCGGCGTCTTCAGAGTGCGCGCGAGCATGATTCCCATCCCAGGATTGAGCACGGTCTCGGCGAGATGCTGCCCACGGCGGAACCGATCTCGCATTTCAGCAGCTTGCCCCGCATCCGCAAGCATGGATAGGCCGTTGTCGAAGAGCCAGGGCTCCCGACCCATTTGTCGATTGTGCTTGTCGTGGTTGGAGAGCAAGTCCTGGATTGCGGGCTTCTCATCCAAGATGATCCGGTAAAGCAACTGTCCAGCCGTCGGAACTGCGACCACGGCTTCCGAGGGCATGCCCAACGTTGTTGGGTCTGGCGGAAGCTCAGCCATCAAGCACGTGAGCCGCTCATCGACTCAACCTCGCAGCTCGATGCTCGCAGAACGATTCGCGGGCCGGTAGCCGTAGGCCTGATCCCATTCAGCCCATGCCTAGGCGAGCGTGTCCTCCTGGCTGCCCCGTTCGTACACCTTGCTGAGGCTCGGAATATGCCCGACCCTCGGACCGGTCATTGGTGGCGCCCCGTGAGGGTCGAAGATACCTACAAGCCACCTGGACATGCTTGTCATGATCTCCCAAGCTTCGGACGATTGACCAGACAAGCGAACGCTCGTCGTCACCGAATGCATAGCCTCGCTTGGGCGTACGCGAGCACGGAAGCGGTGGCCAGCGATTTGCCTGCTTTCCGCGCGAACGAGGAGTCTCACCTCGACGTCGAGGATGCATGCCCGAAGACGGATGCAGGTCTCCGCGTCATGTGTTCAGCCCAATGGCGCGACTTCGATTAGCCCAATGTCTCGCATGGGTAGCGGCCGCGTCGCTCAAAGC
>JAJZKA010000047.1 GCA_021809805.1 Actinomycetes bacterium | reverse complement strand
GCGCGGTGGCGACGCGCATGGTGTGGGCGATCTCCGCCGGGGACCCGTCAGCAAAGGAGGTTCCGTAAGCCCGGTTGAGCACCTGCTCGACAGAACTGTGCAGCCGGTCGGCGGCCGCGGCCAGATCCTCGTGCGCAGGCAGCCCGAGCATCGTGGAGAGGCTCCGGGCCGCCCATGGGTTCACGTCCTGGGCGTACACGCGGTGTCCTCGGAGTAGGGCAGCCAAGGCGATGACGCCGCCGCCAGCGAAGGGATCGGCGATCAGAAGCCCGCCGGGGAGGTCGGCGCTGACCGCGTCGATCACGGCACCTGAGACGGTCTCGGTCCGGCGGGCCCACCAGCGGTAGGCGCTGATCGGAGGCAGGTGCAGTTGGCGGGACCGACTCTCCTGGCGCGCGGCCGCGTTCAGTTCTTCGACGTCGAGGTGCCGCAGGACGCTGCGGATCACGGTAGGGCGGTCGTCGGTCATTTCCCTCACTGTGCTTGCGAAGGTCGAGGAGACAATCGGGGACAGTCCGGGTCCCATCCCTGCCAGTCTCGCCCAGCGCCCCGGCCCAGACGTGGACTCAGGTGGTGGGATTGTCTGCGAAGAGACCGGCAGCGTCGAGCTGTTCGAGGAAGCGGATGAACCGTTCGCTCTGCCCGGGGGTGAGCTCGACCCCAGCCTCGATGTGGCCCTCCATGCCCCAGGAGGTGAGATTGGCGGTTCCGAGGTACCCGTGGCAGCGGTCCCGGATGGCGAACTTCGCGTGGAGCATCGTCGGCCGTGAGCCCACGAACCACCGGATGCCGACGGGCCCCGCCCGACGAAGGGCGTCAAGGCGCGCCCGAAGGACGGCGCGATGCTCGGCCGCCGGCGGGTTGGCGTAGATCGTCGTCGCCACGTTACGGACGCTGATCGCGGGAAGGAGAACCTCGTCGAGGATCTCGAAGCCGGCGTCGTTCCAGAACGCACCACCGATGACGAGGCTCATGGTCGCCTGGCGGATCACATCGAGGACCAGTCCCTCGAGGCGCTCGCGATCCAAGAGGGGGATCGAGCCTGGCGGGGCGGAAAGCACCAGGCGTGGATCAGGCGGTGGCGCTGGCGACGGGAGCGTGCTGGCGGCCAGCAGCTCGCACACTACGACCAGCTCGGCGGCCCGCCCCGCGCTCAGGACCCCGGCCTCGGTGAGCACCCCGGTTCGCACCAGTTCTTGACGGGCTGCCAGGTGCAGGTCATCCCGGGCTTGCGGCAGGCCCTTCTCGCCCTCGTCCACGATGGCGAGTGCCAGGCTGGTGGCCCTGTGCCGGCTGCCGCCCAGAGCGGCGAGAAGTTCAGCCAAGGGGACGAGCCCGACGAGGCCGGTCATGGCGTGGCCGGGTGCTGCTGCGTCCACAGCCAGAAGCGGCGGAGCAGGCGACGGTCGAGGTCGGCGTTCCAGGTGCGACATCCGTATGACAAGTGCAGGCATCTGTCGCAGGCGGCATGAGGCCGCTGCGACGAGACCTGTGAGCACAGCGGGTCGTTGTCGCAGCGGGACACGTTGTCGGCGGTGTTGAGCAGCCAGGCGGACAGGCGACGGCGCAGGACGGCGTCGAACGCCCCGAGGGTGAAGTCGTTGTAAGAGGCCACGTAGATGGCCGTGGTCAGCACGTCGGTCACGATCCACTCCGCCAGGCTGGCCTCCCCGAACCCGCTCTGTCCGTCGTCCAGGGCCCGCAGCAGCGCATGCGACGCCGAGTGCACCAACCGGCGCGTCTTGCCGGCCGCGCCGTCGCCCCCGACGTTCGGGTCGGCCGCCAGGATCTCGGCCAGGGCCAGCTTCGCCTCGCGCTGGCTACCCGGCACCGCCCCGGCAAAGTCGCCTTCGTGCTCGAGGAACCCGAGGACGGCCCGGGCGTCAAAGGTGACCATCAGCGCTTCGGTGTCGGCAGGCACGGCGAAGATGGGGGTCTTGCCCCCGTAACTCTGGGCCTTGGCGTAACTGCGCAGGTGCGCCCGGCCTGGCTCCCGTTGGCAGCGGGTGTAGCCGTAGCTGGCGACCACGATCGGGAATCGCTGAGTGACCGAGATGTCCTCGACCCCGAGGCTGGCCATGTACCCCACCGTGTTGTCGGCGGCGGTGCGCTCGGCACCTGTGGCTGTGGCCCGCAGGCCAGCGAAGCTCTTGCGATCGTCGATGATCTTCTGGTCGAAGAGCGCGGCGCGCTCGACCATCGGACGGGAGTTGGCCGCCTGGATCACTTCGGCACTCGCGACGGCGATGATGGCAGCGGCGCCCGTGTCGGCCGGGCCGGTCCGTGAGCGCACGTCAGCGATCACCCCTTCCGCGACGCCAGCCGCCCTGAGCTTTGCCTCCTGGTCGGCCCACTCTTCGGCGCTCATGCGGTTCCCACCGTCCCCGCGGCTCAGGTCTGCCAGGGACATCGCGAGGTCTGCCTGGTCGCCGAGCCACGAGGCGAGCGCAGCGACGCCCCGCTGGGGGTGCTCCTGGAGGTGGTCGTAGGTCTGGTTCGAGATGTTGATGATCGTGAGCGTCTGCGGCGACCACAGGCGCTGATCACGTGGCGTGTACCCGAGCTGGTACGGCGGGTTGGCGCCTCGGCCGTACTGGCCGCAGCTGCACTTGGTGAAGCGGGTTCCTACCGCCCACCCACACTGCCGGCACCGCCACGAGGATGAGGCGAACGAGCCCAGGTCCTCGAGGTACATGTGGTCGGTGTTCCCGCAGTTCTGGCACGTGGGAGTGAACATGGGCTGCATCGCCCCGCAGTTGTGTGCGGTGACGTAGCGCAGCTGGCGCATCTTTGAGTGGCACGAGGGACACTCGATCCTGCCGGCCGCGTTCGTGTCCGTGAGCAGCTTGTTCTGCTGGAACCACCGGACCACCCGCTTGCAGGTCTGGTTGGTGCACTCGAACGTCAGAGGGAAGACGTCCCAGGACACCTCCTCGGGCTCGATGGTGACGTACTCGTCGGGGTTGGTGCGGGGATCGGGGATGCCGACTTGGTCCGGGAGCCACCGACTGAGCTCCTCCGCCAGCTCGTCGAGCAGGACCTTTCGGTTGAGGTTGCTCACTCGTGGACCGTTGATGTGGTGGACCTGGGCGATGAACCCGTCGTCGTGGATGAACACGGCGTCGGGCAGGTGCTTGAAGAGGACCTGAGTGGTTGACCGTTGCATCGTGTGTCCTTCAGTTCGTGAGCCGGGTGACGATCTGCTCGGCACGGGGACCGCCGGAGAACTGGACGGGCGTGTCGACGTCCCGAAGGCTGGTCATGGCCCTGTTCGTGAACAGCTCCGTGAGCCACTCGGCCTGCCACTGCTGCATACGGAGGCGCTCGACGTTGTCCCAGCGATCCAGGACGGCGTCGACCAGCCGCTGCTCCTCGTTGGCGAGCTTGGGGTTGGGTACCGGACACCGGAACGCCCGCTCGATCCGGGCCCGCAGGTGCGGCAGCAGGTTCGCCGCGTGCGTGTTCCACCAGGGCCGGAACTTCCGGGTGAAGTTGATGTTGTCGGTAGTGCCCCAGCTCGGACTACGCGTCTCGTCCCACAAGAGGGCGCAGGCGATCCCGGGCAGTGTGCGGACGAGGGCCTTTGACGCGAATCGGTTGACAGGCACCGGCTCGATCATCTTCTCGAGCGCCGCGTGTGTGGTGGCGAAGCTCTGGAACATGGATGTCTCGCGGCGGTTGTTGCGGTCGAAGACCGATACCACCAATCCGACGTGGTTTCTCCCCGCTCGCGCTGTGGCCTGGATGTACTGGGCGTAGGAGGGTGGCATGCCGGCGAGGACCTCAAAGTTCAGCCGGTCGAGGTCGACCCCGTGCGACACCACGGCGGTGCCGATCAGTCCGCGGATGCGGTCGGCCCGGGGTGTGGCTCTGGTGTCCCCTTGGACCGTGGCTACGACGCCGGCGAGCTCGCCGAGCGGCGTCTCGCCCATCAAGTACTCGGCGCGCACTCGATCCGATCCGGCGTTCATCAGGTCAGCGGATAGCCGGTGGATGTCGTCGAGGACGGCCGTTCCGTGCGCCTTGGCGTTGACGTAGCAGAGGGTCAGCTCGTAGGTGAACAGCAGGTCGCGTGCTTCTTCCTGGGTGAGGGTCAGGCCCTCGGCCGCCAGCGCCGAGAGCAGCGGACTCGGATCGTCGGTGAGGTGGTGGACCGCCTCGATCAGCTTCCCGGTGACGACCGCGGCCAGGTCGACCTTGACTGTGCCGCCGCCGGCGGGGAGGAGGCCGAGGTAGATGCGACGCACGTCTGCGGTGGTTTCGTTGTAGAAGGACTTCTGCAGGGTCGGGCCGCCCACCGGGAAGAGGCGCGGGTTGCGTCCGTAGACCTGGGCGAGCTGGTCTTCGTACTGCTCGATGGTGGCGGTCGCCGCGATCACCTTGGAAGGCTCGTGGCCCGCCCCAGCGGCGAGCTCGGCGAGCAGGGTGTGGTAGTGGCCGGCGAAGACGCCCAGTTCCTCACGGACCAGGTGGAGCTCGTCCTGGATCCACAAGCTGGGGGTAGAGTCCCGGAACCCCGAGGGGTGCGTGTGCGTGTTGACGTCGGTGGAGCAGCTGGGCACGACGCAGCCAGCGTGTGTGTACCACCCGTGGTCAGGGCACTGCATCTGGGGCCCGTGGTTGAAGGAGGTGAGTTCGCCGTTGCGCGAGAACGCCGTGATCTTGTCGACCGTCGAGACGATGACAGCTGGCTGGTAGCGGGTGACCTCCTCGTCGCTCGCGTAGATGGGTAGCACGAAGCCGCACGAGCCGTTACGGCAGACGTGGAGCAGCCGCTGCCCGGGAACGTCGGTGTCGAGACCAACGCTGTTGGGATTGCCGCACGCGGGGCAGGCGCCCACGAGCCGCCGCGTGTCGCGCTCTTCGGCCAGAAGGCCGGCGAAGGTCTGGATCCCCGGCCACCAGCCGTTGGAATCGGCTGCGGCCAAGCGGTTGGGTGTGTTTCCCGAGCCGACCAGGTAGCCCAATGCGAACGGGTCACCGGCGATGTCCTCATCGGTCCGGAGGTTCTCCGCGTGGTAGATGACCTCGCCGATCCTGGCCAACTGCTGGACCGACAGCATGCGCAGGGGGAACAACAACCACGCGCTCGTACCGCGCAGCTTGTCGCGGAGCCGGTCGAAGAACAGCGCGACGACGATTAGGCCCAAGTACGCCTCGGTCTTGCCGCCGCCGGTCGGGAACCACAGCACGTCAACGGCGTTGAGCTCGGATCGCAGGCGGATGTTCGTCGGGTCCTCGCGCCCTGCCAGGGCACCGAGCTCCGTGACGATGAAGACCAGCTGGAACAGGCGCCACGCAGCCGCCGCCCCCTTGGCGCGGGCGAAGGCCTGGTTGGCCAGCTTGAACGACTTGTCGAGGCGGGGATCGGCGCTCAACAGGTCGCTGCCCAGCTCGAAGCGCTCCACCTCGCGCTTGAAGGCGTCCCGGAGATCGAGCAGCTGCCGGCGTTCCTCCAGCGTGGTCGCCCCGCTCAGATCCCAGGACCGTAGGAACGAGCGCATCGCCGAACCGATGGCGTCCACGGCCTGGCGGTAGTCCGTCGCCAGACGACTGAACGAGATGTCGATCCCGTGGGTCATCGTCTCGGACACGTGCTGGATGTGCACCGGGAGCGTCTCGGCCACCACCGCGCTGGGTGTCGAGCCGGCCGTGGCCACGCAACCACGGCCTCGGCCGACCACCGTCGCGGCCTCTGTGTAGCGCACGTCATCGGCTGCGAACCCGAGGCGCTGTGGCAAAAGGCTTCCCGGTTCGACGACGGTGACCGTCATCCGGGTGTCGTAGACGGACAGGTCCTGAAGCGGTCGGTCGGTCAGCTGACGGCCGTTGGTGATCGACACCGAGACGCCGACTTCCCCGTTCGGCGTCGGCATCGTGGTGACGGTCAACCGGGGCAGGGGCCAGTCAGGCTGCCAATCGGCGTCCCGCCGCGAGACGAGGGCCTGACGGTACTGGGCCTCCGTGCCCATCGCATCGGCGACCGCGAGCGTCTGGTTGGACTTCAGCTTCCACAGCGCGTCCGGCGTCGCGTAGTGGGCGGCGACAGCGGCACGGGCATCGGCTTCCAGCGGGTCGCCCCCGGGGATCTGCTGGCTCGACAGGTCCACCTCGGCGGTGTCCACCGGCACGCGGATCTGGAAGCTCACGCTGCGGTTGTCCCTCGTCCACGACGGGCTGACAGGGACTCTCGGCCGCCGGCGGCTGTTCCCTCCGGCGGCGCCGGCCCGTCGCTGGGCCTCGGCGCTGACCGCTCCGAAGGGCGGGATGAGCGGGTGGTACAGCGCGTAGTCGACGCCGACCTCGAGCTCGACCTCTGGGACTCCCCCGGCAACGATGAAATCGACGCCGGTCACGCCCCGGTTCTCGACTGGCGGGGCGACGACCGGCCGGGGCCCTCCACCGGCATCGTCGCCCCCATCGCCATCGTCGTCGGCGGCGGCCGAACCGGCGGTCCCCATCGTGCCGGCGGTACCCGGGGGCCCGGATCCCGGACCCTGAGGCTGCTGGGGGATGAACGTGGGCCCGAGGACGCCGATCCGGACCTCCTGGTCCGGTGACCACGGGAACGTGTGGACCGTACCGCGTCGGTCGGTCAGATCATCGACGAGGCTTTCGAGCAGATGGTGGACGAGCACCTGCTCGACGCGGTTGGCGTGGGACTGGCCGTCGCCGACGGGGGGAAGTACGGACGAAGCCGCGGGCTCGCTGGACGCGAGTGCCATTGGTCTATGCCTCCTGTGCTGGAACTGATCGGTCTGGCTGTCCACCTCCCCGCGTAGAGCGGTTCGGCCCAGCCCCATGTGTCGAAGCGGAGGTTTTGTCGCCGCGCAGCGGCTGGGCTCAGTGTGATCCCGCGAGGTGGCGATGTCAACGGTCTCCGTGTCACCGGATTCGGCCAGCGATGCTGCTCGGCACCCGGCACGACCTACCGACCTTGGCGACTCGGGCGACGATGAACTCGTCGAGCAGTTCGTCAGCGACCGGCCCGACGAGGTCTCGGAGCTGGTCGACCGCGTTGTCGCTTCGGCCGGTCGCAATGGCGGCGATGAACCGACCGAGGGCGCGGTGCAGGTTGCGGAGCGTGCCGGCTACTGCGTAGATGAGGTTGAGGTCGGGACAGGCCTTGTCGGCCACCTGGAACACAGCCGCCACGTCGCCGGGCTCGCGGGGAGCGATCGTCGTTCCCCGCGCCCACGCTGAGAGCTGATCCGGGTGCTCGGCGCCGGCGCGGCGCAACCGGTCGATGATCTCGCGCCGGGTCCCCCGGGCCAACAGCGACTTCGCCGCGGCGCGGAACTGGCTGAGGATCACATCGAGGGAGCGGACGTCGTCGTTGCCCCGGCTTGCAGCCACCAGTCGGGCGTGGATCGACTCCGTGCCCTCGCCCGCGGGCACCACAATGCTGTCTCCTGCGCGGAGATCGCCAGCGGGCCGATGTTCGTGGCCGGCAGCCGTCACGACGAGCACTGGGGGGCCACCCCCTTCCTCGTCGATGCACCACCAGGTCCGGCCATCCTCAAGGTGAACGGGGAGGCATTCCCGCATGCTGCTCCCGCCAACGGCCAGCGGCGCGGCAGGTTCGGTCTCGGGCGGGTCGAGCAGGCCCGTTGCCAGGTCCAGCACGTCCGCCAGCAACAGGCCGGGGACGTGCAGCGCCGCAGCCGCACGCGGTTCGTCGACCTGCGTCAGCGGTGGCAGGGGCGACGCGATCGGTGGTGGAGGAGGAGCGACTCCCAAGGTGCGGCACGCGGCCGCCTGCCATCCGTTGGTCTCCCCGGCCCAGTGATCGCCCTGGCGCTTGAGCATCGCCGCCTCGGCCTCGTAGACCAGCACGTGCGTCGTCGCAGCCTCGATCCCGACGAGCAAGGAGAAGTGCCATGGCGGGGGCGCCCCCGTGAGGACCTGGGTGTCGAAACCTCCTGCTGGGAAGCGCTCCTTGAACGTGGCGAAGGTGACCCGGGAGCTGATGCAGTCCCAGAGCTCCTGCTGCTGGGGCATACGATCCCCAGTGGACAACGAGGCTCGGGTGGCTTCAGCTGCCGCGCGGGAGTGGCACCGGATCAGGATCGGACCCTCGCTCCCACGGTCCAGTCGGTCGAGGATGCGCCACAGTTCGCGCAGCTTGGGGTTTTCCTCCTCGATAGCACGCCACAACGCTCGCACGGCTACCTTCAGCGAACCCCATCGGGTCGTCTCCCAGCTCCGCCAGTTGCGCGGGAGGTGCAGGGTCATGCGTTCGAGGTACCCAAGGTTCGGCAGCTCCCCCGGGCGAGGGTTGTAGGTGCACGCGGTGCGGTAGTCGCCGATACGTGCTGCGAGCCGCGTCCCGTTGCGCAGCATGTTCATGGGGAAATCAAGGTCGGGAAGCATCGGCCCATCGGGCTTGGAGGCCACGCACTGGAAGGCTCGGGCGATGGCCTCGTTCACCTCGTCGCCGGGGACCGGATGAAGCTCAACACTCGTGCGCCGGTGCCACTGGACCCCAGCGCTCGACAGCACGCTGGCAGCCTGTGGGCCTCGACCGAGGGTCTTGGTGAGGTCGCCGGCGATGTGTTCGTCGATCGCCAAGACCGTCGGGACAACGCCGGCGGCAGACATGGTCTTGACCAGGCCATCATCCCCGATGTCCCCGATGGCCACAATCGCGGCCGCGCCCTCGTCCAGTGCCCACTCCAACGCCCGCGTCCGCGCTACAGGGTGAGTGACTGAGGTGGCGTCCAGTATCACGACCGGTGGCTCGCAGGGCAGTCCTGGACGGCCGACCCGGGTGTTGTAGTACACGAGCGACGAGTTCACCGGCCTCCAGTCGCTGCCGGTGACCGGCTGGATGTCGCCGATGCGGGTCAGCCGGTGGGCCGAGAGCGGGTTGCCATCAGCGAGCCCCATGCGGCGATGGTTCTGGACCCCCAGCTGCCGTAGCTGCCCGGCGAGGTCCACGTCGAAGCCGACCAACACGACGGGTCCGCGGAAGCGGGCAGGCGGCTGACGACAAAGCAGGTGGCTGGTGATGGCGAGGAGAAGGGCAGAGCGATGTCGTGCCCGCGGCAGCTGGACGACGGCTGACCCACCAAGAGCTGGATCGGTTAGGACCCGACGAGTCAGTGCCATCAAGAGCTGGTCCACTGGGGAGACGGGGACATTGACTCCACCGTCAACGAAGGTGGCGTTCGCGATCTCGTCCAGCGGCCGGTCGGTGCAGTTCGGCAGCAGAACATCGACGACCGACCCGAGCGGCCCGACGCCGCTGTCCCCCGCGCCGATCGTCATGCTGCCTCACCGTGCCTGGTAGGACCTCGGGAGGCACGGATGCCACCTGCTTCCGCCACTCGACCCTTCCCCTACGCTGGGCCCCATTGGTACCGATGCCAGGGCGCCTGGCCCCCGGGTGGGGCAAGAACCTGTCCACGATGCATACGCCCATTGTACGAAGTGGGTGTAACCCCTCCGAGTCCCGCTTGGCGTCGTCCGACGAAGGAAGCGTGCCGCAGATGTGGGAGCCTGGTCTTCCTGGGCCCGTCCTGCTCCTAGATCACCCAGAAGCCGCGACGGCCAAAGCCCGTACGGCGCCGGCAGCCTGTTCGTCCGGCGTCGAGGGGCTGAGGACCTCCTGCGGAAGCGTCCGTCGAGTCTCGGCGCGCGGGCGGGCAAACCAGTTTCGGATCCCTCAGTCGTTGTAGGAACCCGCCAGGGCGCCCGCGATCTGTGCGATGAGATGGGCGCCGTGGGCAACATCGTCGGGCACGGCCTGCGCCCCTCCCAGGTACCGGTCAAGCGCCCGCGGGGCTACGCCGAGCAGCTCGGCAAGGCCAGCTGGGCCGAACAGCGCGGCAAGCTTCGGCAGCTCGGCCGCCGGGGCCGGCGTGGCGACAATCTCCTGGAGCACCGAGGCCAGCCAGTGCGCCACCGCCACCGCCTCTTCCGCGGCGCGGGCCGGCCACCGGGCGGCGGCGGCCTCCACCACACCGACGTCGGCGACGGCTTGTAGCGCTTCGCCAACGACCGCGGTGGTCAGCTCGGGCACAGGGCGCTCAGGGCGCCAGATCCCCAAGGCTGCGACCATCGCGAGAAGCTGAGCCGCTTCCCCAGCGACTGCCACATCATCCAGCGGTGGGGTTGCCACGCGGAGACGAAGCCTGGTCACGCTCCGATCGTACCGAGGGACGCCTTGAGAGGCAGGCGTAGAATCGGCACGTGGAACGAAGGGCAGCAGGGCCCGACACGGGCCGTGGCGACCGTCTGGCTCTCGGCGGTACCCGACAGGAGTTCCTGACCGAAATGGCGGCGGTCGACGCCCAGATCGCCCGCTGGGCCGCCTCGGTGGACTTCGGGGCGGCGCTGGAGGCTGCGGGGCAGCCGGTCGTCGCCGACGACGACGGCCGCTGACTGACCGGGTGGGGACCACCGCCGGCTACAGCCTCACGCCGTAGCTGCGGGTGGCCGGAGGCTGAGTCAGTGAGCCCCGGTGCCGACGCCGAGAACGTCTGCCATCGCCAGCAGATCTCCGAGCGGTGCGGCTGACCCGGCGATCAAGACAGCCATGGTGTCCGAGTTGGCGGTGGCCCGCCCGGACGCCTCGACGCCTCAGGCAGGCACCGCATCTGCGCCCGCGCGCTACAGCCCGAGGTTGCTGGCCAGCTTCGTTGCCGGAGCGTCGAGCAGGACGTGGATGAACACCGCGACGACCGCCACGACGATGATGGCGGGGACGCTCCCGTTGCTGATCTTGTGCGTGGCGACGGCAGCGACCGCCGCCACGGCAGCGTGACCGACGACCTGCGCCAAGACGTCTGGTTCGTTCTTACCGTTCATCCCACCATTGTACTTCCACCCCTGTAACACAACCCCCAGGGTGGCTGCAGCACCACCGAGCAAGGTCGTAACGGATCCGCGCCAGCGGCCGTCGAGCAGCCTGTCGTTGGCGACGAGCCGGCCTGCTTGGGATCGGACTCGACGTCCGGCAGTCGAGTTCCGGTGAGGCGGACGAAGCGGTGGACCGCCGCACAGCCGACTGCGGGCCAGCTCTGGTTGACCATGGCGGTACCGACCAGCGCGATGCCGCGGTCGGTGAGCGGCATGCCGCAGCCGTCTTCCGGGCAGAAGCCCGCGTGGAAGGGGCAGAGGTCGCGGCCGGCGGCATCCACACGCCAGTTGTGCCCTTCAGCCCACGTCCGGAGCGGTTCATCGTCGGGTCGGGTGTTGGCGGGACGCTGGTGGTTGGTGACTGGCATCGGCATCGCCACCTCGACCAAGCAAGTGTCGATGTCGCAGCAGATCAGGTTCGCTCCCTTGATGGTCATTGTGTCCTCCTTCAGGCACAGACGGCGCTTCGGCCGGCCGTCGGCCGGCCCTCACGACGAGACAGGCGACCCCTCTGCCGAAGAACGCTGACGGGTGCGCTCCTCAGTGAGCTGACGGGTGCGCTCCATGTCGAGCCCGGGGAGCGACACCGGGGCGATCACTGCGTGCCTTCCCGGCTGCGGCTGCGGCGGCGAGGCAGCGGGAAGTCCGGCAGCGACGCTGTCACTGCGGCGTCGTGACCATGGCGGCCAAGGCGTACGAGCATCGGTCGGCGCTGGTGATCCACGACCAGACGATGAGGTCCTCCTCCTGGGCCGGGCGGTGGCCGCGCAGCTTCGCCCACAGCGACTCGCGGCGCAGGCCCAGGGCTTCGGCCAGGTCCCCGGTCGAGTTGTCGAACTTCCGCAGCAGCCGATGCACCCGGTAAGCCAGCTCGTGCTGCTCCCGGGCCCGGGCGAGCACCACCGCCTCGCGGAAGGTGGCGGCGAGGCGCCAAGTGACGTCCTCGTGCTGCCCGAAGTCGGCCGGGATGCTGAGCAGGTCCCGGGGGACGAACGAGGGTGGCTCAGACACTGCGGCTGAGCGGAGCCGGCAACGCATCGTTGAGCTTGGTGAACAGCTGTTCGAAGCGGTCAAGGGTGGCAGGGCTGAGCTCCGGCAGCACCGTGTCACGGTTGCGCAGGAGGTGGTCGGCTGGCACACCATGGACGAAAGGACTTCGGGCCCGTTCGATGCGTCGCAGCAGCCGGTCGGTGCCTACCAGTTCGCTCTCTGCCAACGGCGCGGCGCCGGCGACAGAAGCGTTGTAGAGAGCCAGGTAGTCCGCCACTTCGAAGAGGTCTTCGATGTCCGCCTCTGGCGTCCCTGTCACCTGCGCTGGTGTGAAGAAGCGCGACGGCTCAAGTTGGCCCCGCTTCACCAGGTCGACGACCGGCTTGTTCTCGCCGCCGCCGTCGACCAGGACGACGACGTCGAGATGGTGGCCCAGCAGGGCGAGGAAGGTCGTGATCTTCGAGACGCTGCCGACAGGCAACAGGGTCCAGCGCTCGTCAAGGCCGGTACGTCCGAGAGACTGCAGGTGCTCGCTCAGAGCGTAGAGGTAGGTGTAGTCCGACGTGCCCTCGAGCAGGAGGTTGTGCGGCGCGATGAAGAGGTTCTGGGCGATGTCGTAGCCGAGTGCCGCCTGTAGGGGGAACAGCGTGTCGCGGTCGGTGCCCATGACGTCCGAGGTGATGCTCGAACCCTTCTTGGCCCCCTTGTCCTCGACGAGCCGAGCCCGGTTCAGCCGTCCCGGCTCCACCATGAACGGCGAGTGGGTGGTGAAGATGACCTGGTGCTTGGGCGCGAGGCGCTCGTCGACGAAGCGCAGGAAGTCCTTCTGAGCCCGGGCGTGCAGGGTGACAGCCGGCTCATCCAGCAGGATGATCATGCGCTCCGGTCGGTCTTCGTACTCGGAAAATGCCGCCAGGAATGAGAAGAACCATCGGAACCCGCTCGAACGCTTGTCGATGTTGGCGCTGTGGCCATGGCGCCGATCTTTCACCCGCACGTCCAGGTACCGAGCCACCGCCTGCTGACCGTTCGCCGTCTGCTCGGTCTCCTTGTCGACATCGATCTCGACGTCGAGGTCCTTGCTCTGAGACCAGTACTCGGCCATCTCGCTCGTGAGTTCGTTCGAGACCGCCTCGAGCTCCGCCTTGCGACGTTCGTACTCCTCCTCGAGGAGGGCCTCGTTGTCGGCCCCAGCCAACCGGAGCAGTGCCAAGGCAGTCCGCTCCTCCGGCTCCAGTTGGTCCTCGGGCCCGTACACACGTCGCAGCTCGGACCGACCCGCCAGGTAGTGGTACTCGCTGAAGCTGAAGAACCGCGGCACCCGGGCCATCAGTGCGGAGCGGACAGCGGCGTCGAAGTCTCGCTCTCCGAGGAGCGAGGTAACGGCGGCCCGGACGCCATTCACCCCGGCGGCGACACCGGCATCCACCGCCTCCCCCGCCTCCGGCGGCTGCTCAGCCGCCACCAGGGTCCGCTCAAGCTCGAGGAAGGTGGCGCACTTCTGGAGCGAGTTGACCATCGCGGCCGGAACGTTCGTACGGTCCACCACCGCCGCCACGGCCTTGGCCTCGTCCGGCGAGGTGTCCTGGTCGAGCGTCAGGCCGCCGCCATACTGGCGGGCAACGGTGACCCTCTCGGCGACCACGACGCCGTCCCCGAACCGAGCGGCAAGTGCCTCAATGTCGTCCGGTTCCAGCTGGAAGACGGCGGTCACGGGCGCCGTGGTGGCCACCGCATTTGCCTTCCGGGCCCTGGTGTAGAGCCAGCTCGGGTACTGATCGAGGTCGTCGAACTGCTCGCCGTGGACCGGGTTCAAGCGGTAGAGGCCCTGAAGGAAGGCCGTCTTGCCGGACTCGTTCTTCCCGACCAGGGCGGTCACGTCAGGCTCGATCGCCACCGCGCCCGAGTCGTCGAAGTTGCGGAACTTCTGAATGCGGGCCTCTACCAGCCTCATGTCGTACCTCGCCGCCGTTGCAGGTGGGCCTGCCCCGCCTGTTGTTCGTGGTCCAAGGAGCCCCATCGGGCGTGCCGGCAGGGCCCACCTGGCTCCAGCGCCATCAGCTGGACCCTGCCGGCCATGTCACCATCTGAGAACTCGGGTGTCACCGACCGCGATTTTCGGTGTCACTTGCCGCGATAGTCCGAGAGTCACCGGTGAGATTTCTCATCACGAGCACCCGCTCGTCGTCCCGCAGCTGCCACAGACGTAGCACGAACCCGCCCGCTGCATGGCGTTGCCGCACTGGTAGCAGTAGGGAGCGTCGCGCTGCTCGGCGCGGGCGAGCGGCTGAGCCCCGGGCTCCCGGCTCGCGGCGCCGACAGTCGCTCCTGTCGAAGACTGCCCACCCGGCGCACGGGAAGCTCCCGGCTCCGGGTCCCCGGTGCGACCGGCGCTGCGGGTCCGACCGGCGCTGCCGGCGGCACCCCCATCGATCAGACCGCCGGCGTTGCCGGCCTCCCCGGAGATCTCCTCGTCCCGCATCCCGCGGGACTCGGTCGCCAGCTCCTCCACACCGGGCAGCGTCGGCTGCATCCGCTCCGACGTCGACAGCACCCCGAGCTCGGCCCGCTCCTCCACGGTGAGGTAGTCGAGGGCCAACCGCCGGAAGATGTAGTCCACCAGGCTGGTGGCGATACGGAGGTCGGGATCGTCGGTGATCCCGGCGGGCTCGAAGCGCAGATTGGTGTACTTGCGCACGTAGGTCGCCAGGGGCACGCCGTGCTGGAGCCCGAGGCTCACCGAGATGGAGAAGGCGTCCATGATCCCGGCCAGGGTCGACCCCTGCTTCGAGACCTTCATGAACACCTCGCCCGGCCGGCCGTCCTCGTACTCCCCGACCGTCACGTAGCCCTCGCAGTCGGCCACCCGGAACTTGAACGTCGACGACGTCCGGCGACGGGGCAGGCGCTCCCGCACCGCCCCCACCACCAGCGGGTGCTCGTTGCGTGCACGCTCGTGCGCCAGGGCCTCCTCCAGCCGGGCGATCGTGGCCGCCGACTCGGCGTCGGGGGCAACGGGCACGGGACCACCCGACGCGTCCGGCGTCCCGGGGGCAGCTTCCTTCTTGGTGGTGGAGAGGGGCTGGCCCACCTTGCAGTTGTCGCGGTAGACGGCGATCGCCTTGATCCCCAGCTTCCAGGCGTCGATATGGAGCTGCTCCACGTCCTCCACGCTCACGTCCTCGGGCAGGTTGACCGTCTTCGAGATGGCACCGGAGATAAACGGCTGGACGGCGCCCATCATCCGGACGTGCCCGAGGTAGTGGATGGTGTTGTCGCCCATCGAGCAGGCGAACACGCCCAGATGCTCGGGAAGGAGATGGGGGGCGCCGACGATGGTCTTGTGCTCGTCCACGTAGGCGACGATGTCCTCCACCTGCTCGGGTCCGTAGCCCAGCCGAGCCAGCGCCCTCGGGACCGTCTGGTTGACGATCGACATCGTCCCCCCGCCGACCAGCTTCTTCGTCTTCACCAGGCCGAGGTCGGGTTCGACACCCGTCGTGTCGCAGTCCATGAGGAGACCGATCGTGCCGGTGGGGGCGAGCACCGACGCCTGGGCGTTGCGGACCCCATGGCGCTCCCCGAGGTCGACGGCGGCGTCCCACGCCTCCTGGGCGGCCGAGAGGAGGTCGGTGGGCACCCGCTCCTCGTCGATCGCGGCCACGGCGTCACGATGCATGCGCAACACGTTCGTCATCGGCTCCACGTTCTCGTGGTACCCGGCGAAGGGGCCCATCCGGGATGCGATGCGGGCCGAGGTCGCGTAGGCGTGCCCGGTCATGAGGGCGGTGATCGCCGCCGCCCACGCCCGGCCGGCGTCGGAGTCGTAGGCCATGCCCTCGGCCATCAACAGGGCGCCGAGGTTGGCGTAGCCGATGCCGAGCTGGCGGAAACGCCGGGAGTTCTCGGCGATCTTCTCGGTGGGGTAGTCCGCGTTCCCCACGATGATCTCCTGGGCGGTGAAGACCACCTCGACGGCGGCGCGAAAACCCTCGACGTCGAAGCTGTCGTCGTCGTTGAGGTACCGCATGAGGTTCAGGCTGGCCAGGTTGCAGGCCGAGTTGTCGATGTGCATGTACTCGCTGCACGGGTTGGACCCGTTGATCCGGCCCGTGTTCGAGGCGGTGTGCCACCGGTTGATGGTGGTGTCGAACTGCATGCCGGGGTCGGCGCACTCCCACGCCGCCTGGGCGATCTGGCGGAACAGGTCGCGAGCAGGCACCCGGCGGAGCTCCTCCCCGGTGCGGGCCAGCAGGGGCCACTCCTCCCCGGCGAGGACCGCCTCCATGAACTCGTCGGTGACCCGCACCGAGTTGTTGGCGTTCTGGTACTGGAGGCTGATCGAGTCCTTCCCGTCGAGGTCCATGTCGAAGCCGGCGTCGCGCAGCACCCGCGCCTTGCGCTCCTCGACGGCCTTGCACCAGATGAAGTCCTCGATGTCGGGGTGGTCGACGTCGAGGATGACCATCTTCGCCGCCCGGCGGGTCTTCCCGCCCGACTTGATCGTGCCGGCGGAGGCGTCCGCGCCCCGCATGAAGCTGACCGGACCCGACGCCGTGCCGCCGCCCTTCAGCAGCTCCACCGACGAGCGGATCCGCGACAGGTTGACGCCGGCACCGGAGCCGCCCTTGAAGATGGTCCCCTCCTCCCGGTACCAGTTGAGGATGGAGTCCATCGAGTCCTCGACGGCCAGGATGAAGCACGCCGACCCCTGTTGGGGGACGCCGGCCACGCCGATGTTGAACCACACCGGGGAGTTGAACGCCGCCATCTGGTGGATGATGAGGTGCTTCAGCTCGGCCGAGAACGTCTCGGCCTCCTCGTCGTCCCCGAAATAGCCGTCCTTCACCCCCCATGCCGTGATGGTGTCGACCACCCGGTCGGCGACCTGGCGGAGCGACCACTCCCGCTCGTCGGTCCCTGGCGTGCCCCGGAAGTACTTCTGGGCCAGGATGTTCGTGGCGTTCAGGCTCCACGAGGCCGGCACCTCCACCCCGAGCTGCTCGAAGGCGACGCTCCCGTCCCGGTAGTTCGTGATGCGGGCGTCCCGCCGTTCCCAGCGCACGGTGTCGTAGGGATGCACTCCCGGGGTGGTGAAGTGCCTACGGATGCCGATACCGGTCCTCTGCGGGGCGATGGCCATGTGGGTCCCTCTCTTCGTGTGACGAGTCTGCGTGTGACGGATGTGCGTGCGGTAGGCGATGCGGCGTGTGACGTCCCGTGAGTGCCGGCGGCCGGGCGACCGGACGGGGCTGGGTGGCCGTGGCGGACGACCGCTGCAGACCTCGTCAGCGGACCGGTGCTCCGGGACCACCCGGTACCCCACCGTACGCCCGGACGAGCCGCAGCTCCACTCCCGACATAACCTCCCGACCACAATATGTAGTGGCTGTGAGTGGCCAGACCTCCCCCCGGACGCAAGATAGTGGGTTCATTACAGCAGCGTAGTTACACCCCTGTCAACGACCAGCGCGGCCGAACGAGGTCGGTACCCGGGCATCACCCCTGCTCGGACGGCGTTCGCGAAGAATCGCAAAAAATATCTTCCGCGTGCACCCGGTGGCCGTGCCGAAAAGGGCCGCCGAACCGGCACCGACCACAGCGGTAGTGGCCACTCGCGCCTCGACACCGAACCAACCGAGGGTAAGCCACGGCTGCATCCGGACCGCGTCACCTTGAGTGCGGGGGCCCGGCCAGACAGGTTCCGGATCAGCACGGCACGGCACGGGCACTGCTGCGGTGAGGTACGGCCATCAGGTATTGCCGCCAGGTATTACCGTCAGCCCGAGGGCCGTGGCCGCTCGTTGCGCAACCGGTTGTGAAAGCCACACAGGAGACGACCGTTCTCCTGGGTCGTCGCCCCACCTGCTGACCAGGGCAGGATGTGGTCCACCTGGCAGCGCTCGGCGGGGACCTCACAGGTGGGGTGGCTACAGGTCCGATCCCGTACCTCGATGGCCCGCCGGGTGGCCCCCGAAAAGAAGCGACTGGCAGCGCTCACCTCGACGCGTCCCTCTTTGTGAAAGACGACCCGTTCGATGTCTGCCTGGGTGAGCCAGGGCACAAGGGACCCTGGCGTGACCACGTGTCCGTTGGCGAGCTCGCACACCCGGCCCTGGAGCGTCTCGTAGTCGACCAACACGGTAAACAGGGGGGAAGGCCTGCGCCCGTCCTCAGGAGCACTGCGACTACGGGTGGCCATCTCGACGAGTGCATCGGCCCGGCGTTGTGCCGGGGTGCGGGCCAGTGGTGCTCCTGGTGGAAGAAGGCCAGCTTCTTGTTTGCCTCGGGCATCTTCGACGTCTGTAGCAAAGAGCCCTTGTTCGATCCGGGCCAGTTCGCCAGCGACGATGGCGCCAGAGAGCGGGTCAAGGGTCATCGACCCTGTCCACATGCCCAAAAAGGTCTGGGACAACGACACGTCACGCCGTGTCCGGCGGCGCTCGTCAGCCTCTTCACACCCGTCGGGATCAGCCAACTGGTCCCAGTAGCGGACAGCCTGGCAGAACTGGTGAAACGAGAGCGCTCTGGCGTGGGCAACGAGCATCTCCTCGTCACGCCTGAAGCTCTCGGCCGTGCGTCCCGTGGCCAGGGGGGCGAGGATCCCGGCGTGTGCAGCACCGATCTCACCGGTAAGCCACGCCTGGGCTGTCTCGGGCATCTCGCCCATGGTCCGACCGAGGCGGCACATGCGGCGTGCCTCGCCCAACGGAAGCCGGCAACGGCTAGAGAGCCACGTGGAAGCCGAATACGCCCCGTCTTGTCGCCACTCCCCCGAAGCATCCACAACCGAGACGGCCGAGCAGACCACACCGGAGAGCCGTTGGGCCTGGCGCACCAGATCGATGACGCCGGTGCCATCACCAATCGCCTCTGGCCCGGCTGCAACGAGCGCGTCGATCGCTCCTTTGAGGTCTCCGATCAGGTTGCCGTGCGCTTCCGCCATCTTCCCAGTGAACCAGAGGGGTGTGACACGGAACACACCTGGGGGGGCATCAGGTGCATCAGTCATCCAACGTTCCCGTCGCAGGCTCCCGGGGTGGGCCGGAGGATCGATGCCGCCAACACCTGGGACGAGCTCGAGTACGCCTGGGATCTGCTCCGTGCAACAGACGAGTACCAGGTGCTCGGCCTCCACGACACCGAAATGAAGGCGTTCGCCTGCGTGGGATCATCGATCGGCTGGACCCGACCCACCAACGGCGACCTGATCGTCATCGCCTACAAGACCGGCCGTGCGCCTTCTGCCGCCTACGAGACAGCGAAGATGAACGGCGTGCATCTCTACGCGCTCCTCTGCCAGGAGTGGCTGTCGTCGTACCCGCCACCGCGGATCGTCCACGGTGGCGGGCACCGACTCAGCGGGTGGCCAGGGTCTCAAGGAGTGACTCGATCGTGTCGAGGCGCTCTTCGACGCTTCTGGCAGGGACGGCCGATGCCACCGGGGTGGCCTCAGCAGTCTCGGCATGGGCAGCGTGTCGGCTGCCGCAGTTGCATTGACAGGGCATGATTTCACCTCCTTCGTGCTGGTCGATATCGGCTTGGCCGGTCACCGGCGGTTCGTCGCGGGTGGCTTCGAAGGCAGTCGCTCGGGCGAGCAAGCGGGCGAGGACGACTCCGGAGCGCTCGAGGCTGACCGTCCAGGCATGCAGCCGCTGCTCGCCGGTCTTGGTGAGGTGGTAGCGACGCCGGCTCGGTCCTTTGTCGCTGAGCTCGGAGGTAGCCACCACCGCCCCCGCCCGATCGAGTGCAGCGAGCGTCTCGTACAGCCTGCCCGGACTGACCGTCCCGGTCACCAGGCCCTCGGCTGCGAGCCAGGTGGCGATCTCGTAGCCGTAGCGGGGCGCCTCTGCACACGCGACGAGCACCGCGGCCTCGAGGGCCCCCTGGACCGGGGCTGCGCGCAGAGCCCGCCCTTCTCTCGCCTCCAGGCATCCACAACGTCGGCACATGCCGTCACTATATCCGATCAGGAGCTA
Organism: Actinomycetes bacterium; assembly: GCA_021809805.1. Classification (GTDB taxonomy): domain Bacteria; phylum Actinomycetota; class Acidimicrobiia; order Acidimicrobiales; family Bog-793; genus JAKABX01. The sequence continues at coordinate 2,945 of JAJZKA010000047.1, read as the reverse complement.
GCTGCGGTCGGGTCGGGTCGGGTCTACTCGAACACGGGCGTGCCGGGTCGGGTCGGGTCGGGTCGGGTCGGGTCGGGTCGGGTCGGGTCGGGTCGGGTCTACTCGAACACGGGCGTGCCCTGCTTGCCAGGTCACGATCGACGCCGCCCGTGTCCTGCTCAGTGCAGAGACCGAGATGAACCTCGCCCCGCTCTCCTGCCGGGCTGCCTGCGCGACGTGCACGGAGCTCGCCTGCTCACCGACGCCGGTGTCACCCCCGCCACCCATGACGTGGCCGCCAACCCCACCGCCTGCGACACGGTGATCGCGCTCGGTCGCCGCTCTCTGTCGGTGCTCGTCGCCCCCGACGGCACGTCGACTACGGGAGCAGCCGCAGGCGAGCTGACGCGGAACCTCAACCAGCACCATCCCCAGCCGAGCCTTCGTTCGGACCCGGTGACACCAGTCCTGGGACGCCACTTCTGCGCGGGCCCTGCGTTTTCGCGTGCATCCACCACGCCACGCGCCTCGTTGGGCTCGCCGGTGTGAGCGCCAACTCGGACACCGTCGGACGGCTCAGCAGCAGTCGGGATCCATGACCCGAACGAGCGCACCCAGCGCAGCGCGGTCGGCCGCGTAGTAGGTGCTCGCACCCCGCCGCGTGGCCACCAAGAGCCCGGCACGGCTGAGCTGGCCGAGGTGGTGGCTGATCGTGGCGTCAGTTAGCTGCAGTTCGTGGGCGAGATCGACGTTGCGCATGCCCTCGGCATCAGCAGCGAGGACCAGGGACAGCAGCTTGATCCGCACCGGATCTGCCAGCGCCTTGAGTCGAAGGGCCACCTCGAGTGCGTCGGCGTCGCTGACGACCCCGGCGGCGACGGGAGGGCAGCACAGCGCACCGGATAGTTCGATGAGCGGCAGGGACTTCGGCAAGGGACCAGTCTCACACATATGCTTGACGTATGTCGAGGTAGTGTTACACTTACCCTAGACATTCATCTAGGAATAGGAGGACACGATGTCACGGGTACAGCTAGCGGCACCTTCCTGGCTATCCAGGGACGAGGAGGAGTTTCCGCAGGTCAGTGGTAATGTTTCGGGTGTCGGATTGTATTACCTAACTCAGCGCTTCGGGGCGTAGGCGTCGAGGTTGAACAGGTCGTAGAGGCGCCGCTGGGTGGGGTCGATCTCGGTGAGCATCCGCCGGGCCCGGGGGCGTCCCCGCTCGCCTTGGTAGAGCATCAGGGTCTCTTCGATGCCGGCAAGTGTCGAGAGCAGCTCACGGACGCTCAGGTGCATCCCGGCGTGGTCGGCTTCGCGGACCATGAGCCGGGCGACCATGAGGGCCAACACGCAGTAGAGGACGTGGACACGGATCTTGGATTCGGTCCAGTGGAACATCGGGGAGAACGAGACGACCTTGACGTCTTTCATCTGGCGGAAGTCCGCCTCGACTGCTTCCTGGGAGCGGTAGGCACAGACGATCTGGGCGACGCTCCAGTTCTCGTGGTCGGTGAACAGGATCCGCTTGCCGAACAGTTCGTCTTCGAGCGCTGCCCGAGCCTCGGGCAAGGCCTGGAAGCTGAGGCGCAGATCGGTCGCAGACTCGCCGGTGAGCTCGGTGGAGATGACTCTCGAGCACCACCGGGGCCGAAGGATCCCCTCGATCTCGGCTTGCACCTTCTCTTTGACCTTTCTGGTCTTGCCCCGGGCGAGGCGCTCGGCGAGGTCTCCGAGCTGGCGGTTGACCTTGGCGAGCGTCTGGTCGAAGCCCTGAGACTGCTTCATGTGGAGTCCTTCGGAATGGCAGACCACCAGGCGACGCTGCGTGCCGAAGACGGCCTTGGTTGTCTCGAAGGCAACCAGCCCGGGGAACCGCTCGTTATCGACCACCTGGTAGCGGTCCTTTTCGACGGCGAGCAGGTCAGGGTGGTCCGAGGGGGGCAGTGATCCGACGAAGTGGAGCGGCGAGCCGTCGATCAGCTCGTAGTTGTCGTTCGAGTTCTGGCCTGCGTCGTAGACCAAGGTGAGCTGCTCGGGCTCGAGCGCGCGGTTGTCGCTACACAGGCCCTGAAAGCGGGTGACGAGCTCATTGACCATCGGCCCGAACTGGGTGACATCGGGCAAGTTGCCGGGATAGGCGTGAGAGACGAGCGGGATGCCGCCATCGGTAGAGACGATAAGGCCCAGACCCACGATGCGAAGGTCATTTCGTTTTTGCTTCGCGTGTCCTCTTTGTGCGATCGGTGCCCGGGGGTTCGCGGAGTCGATGTAGGTAGCGAAGTTCGTCATGTCCAACACAAGCCCGGAGAGATCGACCCCGAAGGCCTCGACCATGTTCGCGACGATCCGGCGCTCGATCTCTTTGAGCTGGGTACTGCTGATCGCATCCATCGCATCCCAGAAGCGGCGGTGATCGAGCGCTCCAGGCTCCAGGCGTAGCCACCGATCGCCGGCTGTCTTCGCCCACCATGCCTCGAAGGCCAGCTTCGAACACGGGTCCACCACCCTGTTCAGGGTCGCGAGCGCGATGTAGGCGCCGACCGATGCCCCAGCGTCCGCGCGCCTCGGGCCGACGACGTCGTCGACGATCTCGGCGACCTTCAGGCGTCGCAGCATTCCCCACACCGCGGCGATGTCCCCGAAGGCGAGGTGGCGAGTGCGGTCGGGCTCGCCTGGTCCCGCCTCGGACAGGCGGGCGGCGAGCTCTTCTGCCGAGCCCAGGTAGCGCTGGGAGACGATGCGGGGTTTCCCCCCCACACGGGCCGACTCGACCAGGTAGAAGTAGGTCTTCCCGCCCTGCCTCTTTCCAACGATAGATGCCATATCTAGGTAATACTACATCGCGCTAACTTTCGCGAGCATTTCTGACCGACAAAGTCCCTGGTCACAGGCTTATTTGAAAGAAACTTCGGGAAGCCCTGAAAAGAGGCTCAGAGTGCTAGCCAGGAAGGTGCCGCTAGCTC
>JAJZKA010000046.1 GCA_021809805.1 Actinomycetes bacterium | reverse complement strand
CGAGGTCGATGGTGGCCTGCGGCGCGAGTCCGTGCGCCTGCTCGACGTCGAGGCTCGTCTCCTCCGCCCAACTCGTCTCGCTGTGATTCTGCAGGGGATTGTAGACCGGGCTGCCCCCGGGATAGATGATGTTGAGATTGGCGGGTGGGAGCCCGAACTCGGCGTCGTAGACGGCAAGATCGCTTGTGAGCGTTGGGCTCCCGTACGCGTCCACGATGACAATCGTCTGGCCGGCGCCGGTCAAGGCCGAGGGCACGTTGTAGCCCGAACGGAAGTCGCTCGGCCCGTAGCACGCGACACCGAACCTGCTCACACACTGGCTCGGGGAATAGGGAAACCCGCCGGGCTGGGCCTGCGTGGTTGCAACCGCGAGCCGGGCGATCGGGTGCACGGCATAGGTGATGGTCGACGCCGCGGAGGCACTGCCCGCCGGGACAACCCCGAGCGCGGCCACGCAAAGGGCCGCGACACCGGTCGACATGAGCTGAGAGCGGGTTGGCTTTTTCGTGAATCGCACGTTCTCTCCCGTGGCAGCACGCGAACCTTGTCTTGGCACGCTATGGCGGGAGCCATTCATGCGCAAGGATTTCCTGCGCGAAGCCGGCATCTGCTGGGCACCACGGCGGGCGCAGGCGGGATCAGCCCTCACGACCAAGCCGACTCGAGGCTCGCTCGGCCCCCTGTTCGGGAGGTCGCAGCACACGCTCTTCGCGTCACGGTTTCCACACACGAACCAGCGGTGCCCCGGGAGTGTCCCGGGGCACCGGCCGAGTCGCCGGCATCTGCCCGCTGTTCACCAACCGCGCCGGTCGATGCCCCGTGGTCCATCATCACCAGCCGCGGCTCTGTGTCTTCGGCGTGGTCGCAGCGTTCGCGTCGGCACAGCCGAAGCCCTCGCGTGCACAACAACGGGCCTTGAGACGCTGCACGGGCGACGCCACGAGCAAGTGGCGAGTGGTCGCGGACGCGGCCCTTACCGAGCATCGGGGCCAGGCGCGGTTGTGACTCGGTTCGGATGCTGCCGAGTCGCCCTCAAAGAGCGAGGTGCAACCGCAGCGCCTCGTCCAGCGCTGCGACGAGTTCGGGCGAGCGCACACCGACCCTCCGGCCAATCCGCTCGAACGCGATCGATCGGACCTGCTCGGCCTGAGCTTTCGCGTCGCGCTCGAGCCCGCACGCGTCGCCAGGCAAGAGCACCTGGAGCGGATACACCCGCGCGGTGCTCGAGGTCACCGGCACCACGGTGATCACGCCGCGGCCGAGACGCTCGGCGGTCGAGTTGGCGCCGTCATTGCTGACTCTCCGCTTCCTACTTCGCTGCTCCCGCGCCTGCTTCCCCAGGAGTAGCGGCTTCGCGGATTGCTTCGCTCCGGCCAACCCGGGCCGGGCTTGAGTCCGACCTGCGGAATCGCCACCAGGCGAACCGCGACGTCGAGCGCCGGGGACCTCTCGAGTCCACCGACGCCTCGGGCCCAAATGAGCCCGAGGCGTCGGTGCAAGCTGTCACCATCCGCCGTTTTCGATGTCACTTGCCGCGGTGTGGGCGCGTCACCAACCGCGGTTTGCCATCACGAGCAACCGCTCGTGGCGCCACAGCTCGGGCAGGCGTAGCACGAGCCGGCGCGCTGCATGATGTTCCCGCACGAGTAGCAAAACGGCGCATCGCGACTCTCAAGTGCCGGCCTGCTGATCGGCTGACGCGGCGCTGCCGCAAGGTCTCCGCCCTCGCCGAAACGCTCCCGCTCACGCCGATACGCCGAGGAATCGAGCTCGACCTCCTCCATCCCCGGGAGCGTGGGCTGGCTGCGCTCGCCCGTCGACAGCACCCCGAGCTCGATGCGCTCGTCGAGGGGCAGGTAGTCGATCGCCAGACGACGAAAAATGTAGTCAACGAGGCTCGAGGCGAGGCGCAGCTCGGGGTCGTCAGTGATCCCCGCCGGCTCGAAGCGCATATTGGTGTACTTGCGCACGAAGGTCGATAGCGGCACGCCGTGCTGCAGGCCGAGGCTGACGGCAATGGCAAAGGCGTCCATCACGCCCGAGAGGGTCGATCCCTGCTTGGAGACCTTCAAGAAGACCTCGCCGGGACGGCCATCCTCGTACTCGCCGACCATCACATAGCCCTCGCAGTCCGCCACGCGGAAGGAGAAGGTCTTCGAGTTGCGGTGCCGGGGCAGGCGGGCCCGGTTGGTCGGCGCCGGCGCCTGGGCAGCGGCCTGGGCTGCCACCGTCCGCTCGGTCTGCTTCACGAGCGCCGTCTCGAGCTGGGCGATGCGCTCCTCGAGAGCGACGGACGGGGCCGCCGGCTCGGGGGCCCGCTCCCCCGCCTTCTTGGTCGTCGACAGGGGCTGGGCCACCTTGCAGTTGTCGCGATAGATGGCCACCGCCTTCAAGCCCATCTTCCAGGCATCGATGTGCAGCAACTCGACGTCTTCGACGGTCACATCCTCGGGGAGGTTGACCGTCTTTGAGATGGCGCCGGAGATGAAGGGCTGGGCTGCCGCCATCATCTTCACGTGGCCGAGGTAGTGGATCGTGTTGTCGCCCATCGAGCAGGCGAACACCGACAGGTGCTCGGCCTTGAGGTGCGGCGCTCCGAGGATCGACTTGTGCTCGTCGATGTACGCGACGATCTCGTCGATCTGGGCGGGTCGGTAGCCGAGTCGGCGCAGCGCCCGGGGAACGGTCTGGTTGACGATCGACATCGTGCCGCCGCCGACCAGCTTCTTCGTCTTTACGAGGCCGAGGTCGGGCTCGATTCCCGTGGTGTCGCAGTCCATGAGGAAGCTGATCGTGCCGGTCGGCGCGAGCACGGTTGCCTGGGAGTTGCGGACACCGTTCACCTCGGCAATCTCGACGGCCTGGTCCCAGGAGTCCCGTGCCGCCGCCAGGAGCCGGTCGGGCACGAGCGACTCATCGATCTTGGCCACCTCGCCGCGGTGCATCCGAAGCACGTTGAGCATCGGCTCGACGTTCTCGTGATAGCCGGCGAAAGGTCCCATCCTCCCGGCGGTGCGCGCCGAGACGGCGTACGCGTGCCCGGTCATGAGCGCGGTCACCGCCGAGGTGATGGCGCGGGCCTGATCGGAGTCGTACGCAAGGCCGAGCGCCATCAGCATTGCACCGAGGTTGGCGTAGCCGAGACCGAGCTGGCGGAAGGCCCGCGTGCGCTCGGCGATCTTCTCGGTCGGATAGTCGGCGTTGCCGACGAGGATCTCCTGGGCGGTGAAGACGACCTCGACGGTGTGCTTGAAGCCCTCGACGTCAAAGGTGCCGTCCTCCGCGAGGAAGGCGAGCAGGTTCAAGCTGGCGAGGTTGCACGCCGAGTTGTCGAGGTGCACGTACTCGCTGCAGGGGTTCGAGCCGTTGATACGGCCCGTGTTCGAGGCGGTGTGCCAGCGGTTGATCGTCGTGTCGAACTGCATGCCCGGATCCGCGCACTCCCAGGCCGCCTCGGCGATCTCGCGGAACAAGGCGCGTGCCTTGAGGGTCTCGATGACCTCACCGGTTGTGCGGGCGGTGAGATTCCAGTCGCCGTCCGCGAGCACCGCCTCCATAAAGGCGTCGCTGACGCGCACGGAGTTGTTGGCGTTCTGGTACTGAATCGAATGGCTGTCTGACCCGTCCAAGTCCATGTCGAAACCGGCGGCCGCGAGCGCGCGCGCCTTGCGCTCCTCCTTCGCCTTGCACCAGATGAACTCCGAGACGTCGGGGTGGTCCGCGTCCAAGATCACCATCTTGGCGGCGCGCCGCGTCTTCCCACCGGACTTGATGGTCCCGGCCGAGGCGTCCGCGCCACGCATGAAGCTGACCGGACCAGACGCGGTGCCGCCACCGCGCAGCAGCTCCTTGGAAGAGCGGATCTTGGAAAGATTGATTCCCGAGCCCGAACCGCCCTTGAAGATCGTCCCTTCTTCGACGTACCAGTTCAAGATGTCGTTCATCGAGTCGTCGACCGACAAGATGAAGCACGCTGAGGCCTGCTGTGGCACGCCCATGACGCCGATGTTGAACCACACCGGGGAGTTGAAGGCGGCCTTCTGGGTGGCGACGAGGTACTTGAGCTCGTCACAGAAGCCAGCCGCCTCCTCGGCGTCGGCGAAGTAGCCGTCTTTCACGCCCCAGGCGGTGATCGTGTCCGCGACCCGGTCGATCACCTGGCGCAGCGACTGCTCGCGCTCAGGGGTGCCGAGGGTGCCCCGGAAGTACTTCTGGGCGAGGATGTTCGTGGCGTTCATCGACCACGTGAGCGGCACCTCGACGTCGAGCTGCTCGAAGGCGACCGCACCGGTGCGGTAGTCAGAGATACGCGACTCTCGGCGCTCCCACTCGATCATGTCGTAGGGGTGCCGCCCCGACTCGGTGTAGTGACGGCAGATCCCGATGTCGATCCGCTCGGACGCAAGCGCCATGGCGCGTACTCCTCTCTGAGACGGGCACCCCCGTCCCGACTCTCCACCCCGACAGACCCGGGCGCCACCCGGAAACACAAGATGTAGTGGTCAGCCCTGTTGGCACCACAAGATGGAAGGCAATTACAACACCGTAACTACGGGACTGTCAACGGCCGATCACGGCCCGGAAACGCTGGAAGGTCGCGCGACGGCGCTGCTCAGTGCATGACGAAACGGCCCGTCGCAGCGGTGTTACAACTTCGTCAAGGTGCGGCGCAGGTTGCGAATCGCCTGGCCGATGCGCTGTTCGTTCTCGATCAGCGCGAAGCGGATGAAGCCGTCGCCACCCGACCCGAAACCCACCCCGGGCGAGGTTGCCACCTTGGCCTCTCGAATCAGGAGCTTGCTGAACTCGAGCGAGCCGAGCTCGGCATAGGGCTCGGGGATCGGCGCCCAGAGGAACATCGTCCCTTTGGGCTTGTGCACGGACCAGCCAATGCGCTCGAGCCCGTCGCAGAGTGCATCGCGGCGGTGGAGGTAGATGTCGTTGACCACCTTGGGGTAGTCGGGCTCCTCGTTCATCGTCACCGTGGCGGCGATCTGGATCGGCTGGAAGGTCCCGTAGTCGAGGTAGCTCTTCAGCTTCGTGAGCGCCGCGATCACCTCGGCGTTGCCGAGCAAGAAGGCCACCCGCCAACCCGCCATCGAGAAGGACTTCGTCAATGTGTACAGCTCGACGGCGACCTCGTCGGCCCCGGACACCTCGAGAATGGATGGCGGGCGGTAGCCGTCAAAGGCGGTGTCGGAGTAGGCGAAATCGTGAATCAACACGACGTCGTGCTCACGGGCGAAGTCAACGAGCCGCGCCATCGTGGCGAGGTCGATGCAGGCCGTGGTCGGGTTGTGCGGGAAGGAGAAGATGACCACCTTCGGCTTCGGCCACGCAGACTCCCACGCCTCGACCAGGTTGGCGAAGAACGCCTCGCCGGCGTTCGCCTCCCCTTCGAGCTGACCGAGGCCCTCGAGGCGGACCATACGGACGTCGGCCCCGGCAAAGAGCGGCGCGTAGATGTGAATCGGATACGACGGCGAGGGCACGAGCGCCGTGTCTCCCGGGCCGACGAGGACCCACATCAGGTGCGAGAGGCCCTCTTTGGCGCCGATCGTGGTAACGACCTGGCGCTCAGGATCGAGCTGGACCCCAAAGCGCCGCAGGTACAAGTCGCAGATTGCCGCCCGCAGTTTGGGGATACCCCGCGAGGACGAATAGCGGTGGTTGCGGGGGTTGCGCGCTGCCTCGGCGAGCTTGTCGACCGCGACATCAGGCGAGGCGATATCCGGGTTGCCAAAGCCGAGGTCGATCACGTCCTCGCCGGCTCGCCGGGCCGCCAGCTTCAACGCGTCGACCTCGGCGAAGACATAGGGCGGCAGGCCATTGATCCGGCGGAACTCCATCCCTGAAGGTTACAACGCGGCTGGCGCAGCGACCCTGGGCCGGCGAAGCAAATTCACCGTGCGATGCCAGCCGCGCGCGCCGCGGCGAGCAACGGTGCCGCCGAGCCGGGCCAGCCGAAGACCGCCCAGCTGGCACCCGCGCCGGCGAGGCCGGCAAGACGCCGTCCCGCCTTCTCGGGATCAGCGGGCAGACTTCCGCCCCAGGTGACCTCCGAAAACCGGGCGATCGCCGCGAGCTCCTCGGCACTCGCCGCCCACAGGTTCGGCACTGCCCCGGCTTGCCGGGCCGTCGAGATCGTGCGGGGGTCGCGTCCACCCACCCAGGTCGTCACCCCCTCCTCGACCAGTCGACGAGCGAGCGCCCCGACGGCATCTCGGCGCTCGGAAGCCGGCGCGTGGCGCAAGCCATATGCACGCTGTTCGGGCAAGCTCATCTGGTCACCAGTGCCGAGCCCTGCCACCAACCGTTCGCCGATGAGGCTCCGCAGCGTTAACAGCTGAGAGAACAGCACCTCATCCGCGACCAGGCCCACGCGGGCAACCAGGGTGCCGAGCACGACCGTACGCGTGGAGACCGCGAGCAGCCCGAGGAGGGGGAATGGCGCGATCGCCGGCCGACCGGGCTCGCCGAGCGGCCAGAGGTGGTCATAGCAAAAGCACCCGTCGATCCCCGCGTCCTCGGCCTCGCGCGCGGCGCGCCGCGCAGCGGTGGCATCGAGGGAGAAGGTCGGCAGGACGACGCCGAGGCGCACCGCCTAGGCGCCGAGCTCGACGCGCGCTTTCAGGTCCCGCACGGCGGCATGGAGGATGTGGCCCTCGGCACGGCGCTTGACAAAGCCGGGGATCGGGACCCGCAGCTCGACGGCGAGCTCGTAACGCACTTCGGTCCCGCCATCGCTGCGCGGCGTGAAGAGGTAGCTGCCGTCCAGGCGATTGGTGAGGTCGCCCTCCTTTTGGATCCACGCCACGCGCTCGGGCATGCCCGACCAGTCGTAGGCGAGCACGTAGCTCGTCGAGCGACCAAAGGCGCCGGCACGGAAGTGGACCAAGGCGGCCCGTCCCTCGGCGTCGCGCTCGAGGACCTGGACCTCTTTCAAGTCCGCCACCCAGCTCGGGTACGCCTCGACGTCGGCGACGATGGCCAAGCAGCGCTCCGGCGTGCCGGCCACGATCATCGTCTCCGCGGTGTGCTCCACGGGCTCTCCCGCCTCCTTTGCTCCACGCCAGCCTCCCACAGCCAGCCGCCGCGCATGCACTTTGCCTCAGCTCGCGGTAGTCCCGAGCATGTCGCCGAGGCGGCGGGCGAGCCGGTCGTAGGAGAACTCCTCGATGGCACGCTGACGGCCTGCTGCCCCAAAGCGTGCCCGCGTCTCGGCGTCACCGAGCAACCGGGCGAGCGCGGCCATGACCGCTTGGGCGTCGCCTGGGCGGTCGACGACGAGACCGGTCTCCTCGTGCGCGACGGCCTCCTCGCTCCCCCCCGAGCGCCCTGCGAGCGCGGCGACGCCGGCAGCTGCGGCCTCGAGGAACACGATGCCGAAACCCTCTTGTTCGAGGCCGAGCCAGCGGTCCCGACAGCACATCGCCGCAACGTCGGCCGCCGCCAACAGCCGGGGCAACTGCTCATCGCTCACCCGCCCGAGGAAGCGCACGGGGGCGCGGTGCGCCTCGGCGAGTCGCGCGAGGCGCGGCGCGTCGCGTCCGGTCCCGCCGATCGCGAGCGTAAGGTCGCGCTCGGTCGCCGCCAGGGCACCGACCGCCTCGATGAGCACGTCGAAGCCCTTGCGCGGCACAAGCCGGCTCACCCCGACCACGAGGCGGCCCTCGACGGGCAGGCCGAGCTCAGCGCGAACCGCCGAGCGTGCCCCGGCCTCGAGCGGCACGAAGCGCTCGGCATCCACACCGGGCGGGACGACCACGAGGGGCGGGACGACCCGCCCGAGGAGTCGGCGCGCCTCGGCCGCGGGGTAGCCACCCGCGGCGACGAGGATCGCCGCGCCGCCGAGCACGCGGGCGAGCAACGAGCGGGCACCGGGCAGGCGCGCCGGGACCGTCACCTCGGCACCGTGCAGGATCACGCCGTAGGGGAGCGACAGCTGCGGGCCGATCGCACCGATCAGCAGTGCCGGATCCAAGAGCACGAGGCCGGCACCGCGCCGTGCCGCCTCGGCTTCGACCGCCTGGCGCACCCGGGGCAGCGGCAGGAGCACCCGCGTCGCCAGTCGCGTGATCGGATGGGGTGCCGCGGCATCGAAGGCTGCGGCGTCATGTTGCGCGATCGTCAGCACGCTGACTGAGCCGGAGGGCTGGCGCCTCCAGAGCTCATAAAGATAGGACTGAATCCCACCGAATTTTGGTGGGTAGTCGTTGGTGACCAGCAGGACGTGGCTCATGCTGGCCCGATTGGTTCAGCCCACGCGGCGCTCGTGACGAAGCGCCGGCACCAAGCCGGCCTGCTGGAGCATGCGCACCGCCCGCGCCTCTTCGGCACCAATAACGATGGCGTCGCTCGGCTCTCTCCCAAGCACGTAGGTGACGACGCAGTCCTCGCAGGCGTCACTGTGCCGCAGGACGCATTCCTCACAGCTGATGTGGATACTGCCGCCTGCCACCATCTCCCACGCTCCTCGCCACCACGCCGGCTCCGCGCCGGCCCACTTGGACGATGATCCCAATCGGGTGTGACAGCCATGATGATCGAACGTCCCCGCAACGGGTCGGAGGAGACTCCAAAGGTCGTGGTCCCGCCATTAGCTCTGAGCACGACGCTGCTCCAAATGGCCCATCAACGCGCTGAGAGCGCCTCGGCGAGCGCCCGGAACGCTCGTCCGCGCGCCGAGACCGCGTGCTTTTCTGCCGCCGAGAGCTCGCCGAAGGTCCGTCCGTCACCCCCCACGGGCACGAAGATGGGGTCGTAGCCGAAGCCGCCTTCACCCCGCGGCGCGTCAGTGATGGCCCCCTCGACGCGACCCTCGGCGACAATCTCCCGGCCATCAGGAAAGCGCACGAGCGCGACCGTGTGGAACCGCGCCGTGCGCCGCTCGCTTCCTGACAGCTCGGTCAACAGCTTCACGACGTTGTCGCTATAGCTCGCGCCCCGCCCCGCGTAACGCGCCGAGTGCACGCCGGGCTCACCGCCGAGGGCGTCGACCTCGAGACCGCTGTCGTCGGCCACGGCCGCCATCCCCGTCGCAACAACGAGCGCCTCTGCCTTCAGGCGGGCGTTGGTGAGGAAGTCCTGGCCCGTCTCGTCGACCTCGCCCACCCAGCCCGGGCGCGGCAGCAGCTCGATCTCATCACCGAGCGCAGCCGCGAGCAGCTCTTGGATCTCTGCTGCCTTCTCGGCGTTCGCCGAGGCGAGCACGAGTCGCATCCTCACGTCCGGTGAGGACGGGCGGGCGGCGGCTCGGCGAGCATCTCCTGCTGTGCGGCGACCAACTCGTTGATCCCAAGCCCAGCCAGGCCGAGTAGCTCGTCGAGCTCGTTGCGCGAGAACGCGACCTGTTCCGCCGTGCCCTGGATCTCGACAAAACGCCCGGCGGAGGTCATCACCACGTTCATGTCGACCTCGGCGCGCGAGTCCTCGGAGTAGTCGAGGTCGAGCATGCACACCGCATCGACGACGCCGACCGAGACCGCGGCGCATGCCTCGCGCAAGGGGTGCACCTTCAGCGAGCCAGCCTGCACGAGCCGCTGCAGGGCGTCGTGCAAGGCGACATAGGCACCAGAGATGGCCGCCGTGCGCGTCCCGCCGTCGGCCTGCAAGACGTCGCAGTCGACGACGACCTGCCGCTCTCCGAGCGCCACCAGATCGCAGACGGCGCGCAGGCTGCGACCGATCAGGCGCTGGATCTCCTGGGTCCTGCCCGACTGGCGTCCCTTCACGGCCTCGCGCGAGACACGCTCGCTCGAGGAGCCCGGCAAGAGCGAGTACTCGGCGGTCACCCAGCCCTTGCCCGTCCCGCGCAAAAAACGCGGGAGGTCCTCTTCGATCGACGCCGTGCAGAGCACGCGCGTCCGGCCCATCGAGACGAGGACCGACCCGGCGGCAAACTCGGTGAAGTCCCGCTCGAGGCGCACCGGCCGCAGCTCGTCGAGCTGGCGGCCGTCGCGACGGCGGAGATCGGCGTCGGGCATGGGGCTCCTTCCCTGGCAGGCTCGTGGCACCCTAACGGGTGGGTGCCTCCTGGGCGAGCGGACGGGCGCGCGAGGAGGACACGATCGCGATCGAGATCGCGGCCGCGCTCGGCAACATCACGATCGTCGGCACATACACCGCGACTTTGTGGATCGCAAGCCCGTACGCGCCCCAAGCAACCGAACCGCACAGCGCGAGGAGCCAGCTCGAGAGCGAGACGCCGGAGAGGTCGCGAGCGCGCAGTGCGATCACCAACTGCGGCAAGTACAGGCTCAGCGAGCCTGTGACCGAGACCGCCGCTTCGACGCCCTCGACATGGCCGAGCGCACAGAGCACGCTCAACAGGGCGACCGCCGCCGAGGCGAGCGCGGTCAGGGCGAGCGTGCGCCCCACCTCTTGGCGCCGCTTCGCCACCAAGATGACAACCGCGAGGCACAGCAGTCCGTTCGGGACGTTGGTGGCGACCTCGGCCGGAACCTTGGCGAAGAACCCGTAGATCGTCCACAGCTCGGCAACGGCGAGCAGCATGACCCAGGTGGACACCGAGACGCCCTCGGCGCCATAGCGGGCGACACGCACGCCCTGGGGGACCGTCCGAGCGATCGTCAGAGAAGGAGCGACCACGGCGAGCACCGCCGTCATGTCGCTTGCCACCGAGCCGGCCACGTCGCCCTCCCGGCACCACGTTATTGCATCGGTTCAGCGCATGCCGCCACTCCTGGCGATCAGCACACCAGTGGCTCGGCAACCTCGATCTCGCTGCCGAGGAGACGCCCGCCCATCGCGGCGAAATGCCCGACGTCGCCCGAAGAGTAGAAGCGGTGCAGCGGCGGGTCCCCCGGCGGGCGGCCCAACCCGGTCGCGACGAGCACGGCACGGACGTCAAAGGCCGTCTCCTCCGCCGAGGAGACGAGGACCACCTCCCGGCCCATCACGTCCCCGATGGTGCGGGCCAGGTACGGATAGTGCGTGCAACCAAGCAGGAGCGTGTCGACGCCTCGATCGCAAAGCGGCGCCAACAGACGCTCGGCGAGCACGTGCACCTGGTCCGAGTCGAGCTCACCGCGCTCGACGAACTCGACAAAACCCGGACACGCGGCACAGTGCAAGTTGACCGGGGCGCGGATCACCTCGGCCATCTTTTGATACGAGCCGGACGCGATCGTCCCGACGGTTCCGATGACGCCGACGCGGGCGTTGCGTGTCGCCTGGATGGCAGCGCGCAACCCCGGCTCGATCACGCCGAGCACCGGCACCCGGAAACGGGCGCGCAGCTCCTCGAGGGCGACCGAGGCGGCGGTGTTGCAGGCAACGACGACCATCTTCACGTCGTGGCGCTCGACCAGCGCGCTTGTCAACTCGACGCTGAACTGGCGGACCTCTTCGGCAGGACGCGGCCCGTAGGGGTAGCGGCCGGTGTCGCCCAGATAGACAAGCCGCTCGTCGGGCAGCAAGTCGAGCAGGGCCCGGACGACCGTGAGACCGCCGAAGCCACTGTCGAAGATGCCGATCGGCCGCTCGTCCACCCCGCCAGGCTACGCAGCAATGCGCTCGCTGCCGGGGCGCTCGGGCGCACGCGGTGACCGGCCGGGCCCCACCTGCTCGCGCTCTGGGCTCGTGGGCTCGCGCCACCCGCTCGGCATCGTGGCCACCACCAATGCCGCCGCGACCGTGCACCATGACTTCGACCACGAGGGGCCTCATGATCCTCATCGGGCTCACCCGGGCCTTGTGCACCAGCTCTTCAGCATCGCGGGGATTGCCCGGCCGGGGATTGCCCGGCGCACCTCTGCCAGCAGATGTGAGCGTCAAGTGCCCAGTGAGGAGCCCGCGCGGCTCGCGCTGAGAGCCAGCGGTGAATCGCGTCGACGCCGCAGCGAAACGTCGTCTCGTCGACACGCGTCGGCAACAATGCATCCGGCGCGGTGTCGATGGGGTCGGAGCTCGGGCCGGGAGAGGCGATGGGCGATGGGCGATCAACAGCCAAAGCAGCGAATCCTGGTGGTCGACGATGAGCCCTCGATCCTTGACTCCGTCGCGACCGTGTTGCGCTATGAGGGCTTCGACGTCGAGCCGGCCGACTCGGGACGCGCCGGGCTCGCCAAGGCGCAAGAAGAGGGCTTCGACCTCGTCATCTTGGACGTCATGCTCCCAGATCTCGACGGCTTCGAGGTGACCCGTCGCCTGCGGGCGGACGGGATCGCCACGCCCGTGCTGTTCCTCACCGCCAAGGGAGAGCCCGAGGACATGGTCGAGGGTCTCGGCGTCGGCGGCGACGACTACGTGGCCAAGCCCTTCTCGCTCGCTGTCGTCGTTGCCCGGGTCCGCGCCATCCTTCGGCGCTCCAGGTCCGAGCAGGCCGACACGCGGTTGCGTTTCGCGGATCTCGAGATGGACGAGGAGAGCCACGAGGTGTGGCGCCGCGGCGTCGCCGTGCCGTTGACGGCGACGGAGTTCAACGTGCTCCGACTCTTTTTGATGAACCCCCGGCGCGTGCTCTCCAAGGACCAGATCATCGACCACGTCTGGCACTACGACTTCGGCGGAAATCAGAACATCGTGGAGACCTACGTGGGCTACCTGCGCCGCAAGCTCGACGCGCTCGGGCCGCCGCTCATCCACACGATCCGTCTCGTCGGCTATGTGCTGCGCGAGGCGGACACAAGCGGCGACGGCGGCTAGATGAGCCTGCGCACCCGCCTGCTCCTCGCCGTGGGCGCCGTGCTCTTGGTGGCGCTCGCCGCCACCGATCTGATCGTGAGCGCCGAGCTGCGCTCGTCGCTATTCCGCCAGGTCGACGCCTCGCTCACTGCAGCCCAGAACGCGATCGTGCAGCCGCTGGTCCATCAAGCACGCGGCGACGGCGAGACCAGCGACCCCGACGGCGGCCGGCCGAACGACCACGACCGGGACGACCGCCTCGCCACGGGCACCGTGCGGGTCGGCGTCCTCGCGCCCACGACGAGCACGGCCGCGGCTGTGGCCAACCCCCAGCCGAGCGCGCCGAGCTTTTGCGATCAGGTCGGACTGGCAGTGGCCCCCGGTGCCTTCGTCGAGCTGCGCAGCGCGCGCGGGAAGGCGGTCGCCGGCTACGTCTGCCCGGCACACGTCGACGACGTGTCGTACACCCCTAAGCTGCCGACCCAGCTGTCCGGGCTGCGCCCCCCGGCGAGCAATGGCACGCCCCGCATCGCCTACTTCACCGCCGACTCGACGAGCGCAAAGGGGCCGCAGTTCCGCGTCTCGGCGACCCGCCTACCCGCTGGTGCCCCGGGCGCCGAGCTGATCGTCGCCAGTCAGCTCGGCAACGTGCAGCACACCCTCAACCAGCTCACCTCGATCGAGCTCGTCGTTTCCGGCGCTGCCCTCGTGCTCGGCACGCTGCTCGGCACGCTCCTCGTCTATCTCGACCTCCGGCCGCTTCGCGACATCGAGCGGACCGCCCGGGCGATCGCTGCCGGTGACCTTGAGTCCAGGGTGCCCGGCGCCAACCAACGCACCGAGGTCGGCCACGTCGCCTCAACCCTGAACCTCATGCTGGGACGGATCGGAGACGCCTTCGCCGCCCGCGACGCCACCGAGGCGGAGCTGCGCCAATCCGAGGAGCGACTGCGGCGCTTCGTCGGCGACGCTTCCCATGAGCTTCGCACACCGATCGCCGCCGTATCTGCCTATGCCGAGCTCTTCCAGAAGGGCGCGGCGAGCCACCCCGACGACCTCCAGCGGGCGATGACCGGGATCCGCGCCGAGACGACCCGCATGAGCCACCTCGTCGAGGATCTCTTGCTGCTCGCCCGGCTGGACGAGGGCCGCCCACTCGACCGGCAGCTGATCGAGCTCGTCGGTCTGGCGGCCGAAGCGATCGAGACGGCCCGCACGGTCGGCCCCGACTGGCCAATCCGCCTCAGCGCCTCCGAACCGGTCGAGCTCCTCGGAGACGCGCTCCGGCTCCGCCAGGTCATCGACAACCTGCTGGCGAACGTGAGGGCGCACACCCCAGTTGGGACGGAGGTCGCCGTACAGGTGCGGCGCGACGGGGCGAACGCCGTGCTCGAGGTGGCCGACAACGGCCCGGGCATGGCCCCATCGGACGCCGCCAAGGTCTTCGATCGCTTCTATCGAACCGACAGGTCTCGCTCGCGGACTCGCGGCGGCTCGGGGCTCGGCCTGGCAATCGTTTCCTCGATCGTCGCCGCACACGGAGGCTCGGTCCGCGTGGCGTGCGAGCTCGGCGCGGGCACCAGCTTTACCGTTGTCTTGCCGCGGGCGCTCGGCGAGGCGGATCACGACGTCGCGCCAGCTCACGGCGCGCGAGCACCCACCGGGAGCAAAGAGACACCGAGCGACCCAGCCGTGTCCCAGGACGATGCGGCGAGCAGATCGAACTCGAACCGGCCACCAGGGACGCCGAATGCGGGAGCCATCGGCGCGCAGTGATCGGATCGCGGGCGGCGAGCGTAGTTCTGACAGACGCCACTGCTCCACGAAAGGATTACGCCATGGCTCGCATCCTGCGCACCAGCTCCGTTCTCGCTTTGAGCGCCGCCGGCTGTCTCGCCACCGTCGGCGGGGGCGCCGTCGCCGCCGCACGACCGCACGCCGTCGTGCCGCTCGTGCGCGAGGCCAAGGTCGCCCACGTCGGCACCGTCCTCGTCGATCGGGCGGGGCACACGCTCTATCACTTCACCGCCGATAGCGCGAACAAGGTGGCTTGCACGGGCGCCTGCGCGCACCTGTGGCCGCCATTGGTGCTCCCCAAGGCGATGCGCGCCCCCACCGCCGCAGCTGGCCTGCGCGGCTTCTCGACGATCAAGGACCCGAACGGCCTGCGCCAGGTCACCTATCGCGGCCACCCGCTGTACACCTATTCGGGCGACACGAAGGCCGGCGAGGCGAGGGGTCAGGGCCTGTTCGGCAAGTGGTTCGCCGTCACCCCCAAGCTCGCCGCGCTCAGCACGCATGCCACGACGACGGCATCCAAGAGCAGTAGCGGTGGCAGTAGTGGCGGTGGCAGCGGCTGGTGATCTCCGGCGCGTGGCGGCGCGGCTGGTCCGGCGACCCGAGGGATGGGTGGTCCGGGCCGCCGCGGCCGCTGGCGCCGTCCTAATCGCCTGGTCGGGAGCACTCCATCTCCAGCTGTGGTGGCAGGGCTACAACGCCATCCCGACCATCGGACCGCTGTTCCTCTCCCAGGCGATCACGGCCTTCGCGCTGGCACTGGTACTCGTGGCGTGGTGTCGCCCGGTCGTCCTGCTCGCAGCGCTTGCCTTGATGCTCGGCACCATCGCCGGGTTCATCCTCGCCGTCACCATCGGGGTGTTCGGCTTCGTCGACACCTTCCAAGCGCCCAACGCGCTCTCGGCGCTCATCGTCGAGGTCGCCGCGTCGCTCGTCATCGCGGTCGGCGGCGCCGTCGCACTCACACGGGAAAGCCCGAGGAAGGACGCCTAGAAATAGATCGTCTTCGTCGCCCGCTCTGCGACCTCATCGAGGTCGCCGGTCCACGCATCGCTCGAGAGGTATTTCCAGCCGCCGTCCGGGGAGATGATCACGATGGTTCCGGACTCGACCTGGCGAGCGCAGCGGACCGCGCCGGCGAGTGCCGCACCCGTCGAGATGCCGGCGAACACCCCGAGATCGGCGAGGCGGCGCGTCCAGGCGATCGAGTCCCGCGGACCGACGACGGTCTTGCGGTCAAGCAACTTCTCGCCACCGAGGTCGAGGAAGATCGGAGGCACGTAGCCGTCGTCGAGGTTGCGCAGGCCGTCGACCATCTCCCCGGTCGGTGGCTCGACCGCCCAGACCTGGATGTCACTGCGCTGCTCTTTCAGGTAGCGGCCGACGCCGAGCAGGGTCCCGCTCGTGCCGAGCCCGGCGACGAAGTGGGTGATCTCGGGGCAGTCGCGGTAGATCTCGGGCCCGGTCCCCTCATAGTGCGCACGCGGATTCGCCGGGTTGGCGTACTGGTAGAGGAAGGCCCACTCGGGGTGCTCAGCCGCCAGCCGGCGCGCCAGGCGCACCGCCCCGTTTGACCCCTCCGAGCCCGGCGACTCGATGATCTCGGCACCGAAGACCTCGAGCAGCTGGCGCCGCTCGATCGAGACGTTGGTGGGCAGTACGACCTTGAGGTGGTAGCCCTTCAGTCGGCAGACGAGGGCCAGGCCGATCCCGGTGTTGCCCGAGGACGGCTCGAGCAGGATGGCGCCTGGCTCCAAGACCCCACGCGCCTCCGCGTCCTCAATCAAGCTCAGTGCGACCCGGTCTTTCACCGAACCACCGGGGTTCATCCCCTCCAACTTGACGAGGATCTTTGCGCTCGGGTTCGGGCTGAGCGCCGAGATGTCGACGAGCGGCGTGTTGCCAATGAGCGAGAGGACGCCGGGGTGGACGGCCATCTGGATCGGCTCAGGCCCCGCCCGCGACCGCCGGCAGGATGCTCACGACGGAGTCGTCGAGCACCTTGGTGTCGAGGCCGTCGAGATAGCGGACATCGTCGTCGTCGACGTAGACATTGACGAAACGGTGCAGGGTCCCATCCTCGGTCAGCACCTGACCCGACAGGCTCGGGTGGGCCTGCTCGAGGCTCTTTAGAACCTCGCCGACGGTGTCTCCCTCGACGACCACCCGGGAGCTCCCATTGGCGGCGGCGCGCAGCAAGGTAGGCAAGCGGACTTCGACTGACACGGCTCCTCCGAGGGCTGGAGCGAAATGTTGACTAACTCAGTCAGATTCTAACCGAGCCGCCTCGAAGATCGGCTCCTCGGCGATCGCCCCGCCGACAATCCGGTAGGAGCGGACCGAGGCGAGTTCGTGGCGCAGCGAGACCAGCACGTAGTGCCAGCTCGGGTCGGGCGCCTGAACCACGTCGGTCGGTGAAGGGTACGGGTCGGTGTGGGTGTGGGAGTGGAAAACCCCGACCACCGCCAGCCCCTTCTCCTCGGCGTCGCGCTCGGCCCTCAGATGGGCGCGGGGGTCGACGGTGTAGAGCTTGGCCGAGGCTGCAACGTTCCCTGTTGGGACACAGCGCGTCACCGCGGACCCGTCGGGCGGGCCGACGAGCAGGCCGCAGCCCTCTTCGGGATAGCTCGCGAGGCAATGCGCGACCATCTCGTCGATCAGCGCGGTCGAGATCACGACTCCCGGTCCATTCATCGGGGTAGGGAGGCTACCGTTTCCCCCCATGCCCGCCAAGCAGGGACCCCGAGCGGGCAAGGACGCCAAGCGCCCGGACGGCCCCCGCACGGTGGCCCGGAACCGCCGCGCCCGCCACGACTACGACATCCTCGAGACCTTCGAGTGCGGGATCGAGCTACGCGGCGGCGAGGTGAAGTCGGTGCGAGCCGGCAAGCTGCAGCTGCATGACGCCTACGCTCGCGTCGACAATGGCGAGCTTTGGCTGCACGGCGTGCACATCGCCCCCTATGAGTACTCGAGCGGCTTCGGCTGGGTCGATCCAGAGCGAGTGCGCAAGCTGCTCTTGCACCGCGCCGAGATCGACGAACTCGCGGGGCGCGTCGCCCAGCAGTCGCTGACTTTGGTCCCGCTGTCGGTCTACTTCAAAGAAGGACGTGCCAAGCTCGAGCTGGCACTGGCGCGTGGCCGACGCCTGTATGACAAGCGCCACGCCATCGCCGAGCGCGACGCGCGGCGCGAGGCCGAGCGCGTGATCAAGGAGTACAGCGGCCGCTGAGCAGGCAGTCCGCCACACCGCGCGGACCTCGTCCGCCTGGCCTGTTACCCCTGGTTGCTGCCGGCCCATGAGCCAAGTCCTATCCGGGTGATGTGCAATGGGAGCGGTACGGGCCGTTGCTTGGCCGGCCGCGCACCCCCGGACTCGACCCCGACCACGCGCGCCAAGCGACCGGTTCCCTTTGACATCAAGGCTGGGTCAGAACCGGGAGAAGTCCCGGACAAGGCGGCCGCACGGCGACCGCGCACTGCGCGGACCTGAGCATGGAAACGAGAGCCGGTGCGTCGATGAGGTTCACGCCGTCAGAGCACGAGCGCCGGGACGACCGCCAGCCCGAAGAGCATCCCGGCGACGCAGCAGCAGGTGGCCACGATGCGGTGGGCGCCATGCATGCGATAGGCGGCCGGGAGCGCCCGGGCCTCCAGTGCGAGGAGAATGCCAAGCACCACCGGCAGCAAGACGGCGTTCATCACCTCGACCCCGACGGCGAGTTGGGCGAGGTTGGTGCAGCTGAGCACGATCCCCGCCCCAAGCAGATGGGCGGCGACATAGGTCGCGTAGAACGGGGCGCTCCCCCGCTCGGGGCGGTCGTTCAAGTTGCGACGCCATCCGAGCGCCTCGGCCAGCCCCCAGGACCCAGCCAGACTGACGACGACCGCTGCCACCATCGCAGCGCCGATGACGGCGGCGCCGATGACGAAGCGGGAACCGGGGCCGAGCTCGGGGTGGAGAGCGGCCGCCCGCTGGGTGACGCCCGACAGGCTGGGGCCACCCCCGCGATGCCACAGGCTCGCCGCGGCGAGCAGGACGACCGTCACCATCACCACTTGGGTCGCGATGGTGCCGAGCGCAGGGTCGAGGCGCTCGGCGCGAAGAGAGCAGACGCGCAGGCCACGCTGGATCACCGCCCCCTGTTGGTAGAAGATCATCCAGGGCATGATCACGGCGCCGACGTTGGCGGCGAGCAGATAGCGATAGGACCGCTGCCCGAGCGGCGCGGTGTGTAGTCCCGAGACGATGGCACTGAGATGGGGGCGGGCAAGCACGAGCGCCGGGACGAAGAGCGGCTCGGCAAGGCCGAAAGCCAGTGCGACTCGCTCGACACGCCGGTACCTCCCCGTGAAGGCCAGGCTGATGAGCACCGCGGCCGCGACCGGCACGCTTAGCAGGCGGAGAACGCCAAACAGTGCCGCCGCGGCCGCGACACCGACGAACTCGGTGAGGAGCGCGCCGAGCGCTGAGGCCAGCAGCGTGATCGAGCAACACACGGCCCAGCGCGCCCCGAAGTGCTCGCGGATCAACTCGCCGTGCCCGCGGCCGGTCACGAGGCCCAGGCGAACCGTCATCTCCTGGAGGAGATACCGCACGGGGATCAGCGCGAGCTCGGGCAGGACGAGGGCATCGCCCCAGCGCGAACCCGACTGCGCCGCAGTGAGGAGCGAACCGGCGTCGGTGTCGGCGAGCATCACCACAAGACCAGGGCCGAAGGCCGCGAGCACCCCGAACAGCCCAGTGCGGCTGCTTCCCCAACTGCCGGCCTCGGGCGCGACGAGCACTCCCACATCGGTCGGGGCCGCGCCGCCGGATCGCACGGGCGCTTTCAGCCAGCTCACCGCGCCATGCCACAAGGCCCCGGACGGCCCTGCTTGACAGCCGGAGGTCCCGAGCACGATCGCGCGGGGCGCGGCCCAGCGGTACGATGAGGGACGGCAAAGTGCCACGAGCTGGAACCAGGGGGTGATTGGCTTCGACTTCGGTCGTCAAGGTGGGAGAAGCGAGCCGTGGTCTCCGGAGCCACGTTAAAGAGCCGGAACCAAAAACAAACGCCGAGCCTCAGCTCGCGCTCGCTGCCTGATTAGGTAGCGATGTCTGCCCGGTCCCAGCCCCACGGATCGGATCGCAGGCATCATCTCGTGGGGCTTACTCCAGTGGCTTGTCAGTATCCGCCGGAGGAAATCTCAGCTGACTGGGGTCCCGTGCCGGTGCCGGTGGCGAGGCGGGACCCGAGACCTCACCGCCGGCTGCGCTCGGAGAAGGCCTACTGCGAAGCTGAAGGACGCGGGTTCGATTCCCGCCACCTCCACTCGTGTTCCGTGTTCGAACTCGGACACAGTGAAGACCCCGTCGAAAGGCGGCCGGTACTGCTCATTGCAGAGCCGGCCGCCTTTCACATCCAGGCGTTCGAACACCGCGGCGTTGAACAGCTTGCGGGTCCGGTCGTTGGCCTTGCGATAGGCATCGCCGCAGCGGGTGGCGAGCGAAGCGGCCAGGTGTTAGCGGCATGTCTGCATGCGCACCGGAGGCCCCTGGCCGGCCACGCTCTTTGAGAGGTTGTCCCGTTCGTCGTGGATTTTGAGGTGGCGGTCCCCCGCCTGACGCCTGCCATCTGGTAGGTGTTCGGGCGACCGCCAAGTCACTCGAACGACAAGGGGACCACCACCGTGAAGAAGAACTACCAGAGAACGACCGCGGCTGCAGCAATGGCCGTGCCGGACACGATCACCGTCGCAATGACGAACCTCGCGGACGAATTGCGTGAGGGACTGCTCGCCCTCGCGGTTGGCACCGGGCTGCAGGTCATGGACGCGATCCTCGAGGAGAGCGTCACTGCGCTTTGCGGACCGAAGGGGCGCCACGACCCCACGCGCACCGCGACCCGTCACGGCCACGAGGACGGCTCGGTCGCCCTCGGCGGCCGGAAGGTTCCGGTCCGCCGTCCGCGGGTGCGCGCCACCGACGGATCGGGAGAGCTTGCGATCCCCGCGTATGAGCATTTCTCCTCGACCGAGGTGCTCGGCCAGATGGCGATGGAGAACATGCTCGCCAAGCTCTCGACCCGTCGCTATCCCCTCGGCCTCGAGCCCGTGGTGGCGTCCATCCTCCGGTGTAAAAGTCGACGGGCGTAGGTTCCTTCGAGAAGTTCCAGCTCAACGAAGGAAGACCTACACCCGTGACTGCACGAGTATCACGCATCGAACGCATCCGCGCACAGATAAACGAGCTGTTCGCCTCCGAGGGCGAGCTCGGCGAAGTGCTCGAGCAGGTGGCCCGCCTGGGAGCTCGCCTGCTGCTCCAGACCGCCCTCGAGACAGAGGTAACCGAACACTTCGACCGGGGCCGCTACGAGCGGCGCAGCGCTGCTGAGGACGCCAAGGACGGCTCGCGCAACGGCTACAGCCCGCTCACCGTCAACACGACGGCCGGGCCGGTCACGCTCAGCCGCCCGAAGCTGCGGGGCACGACCCAGGCGTTCGCCTCGCGCCTGCTCGGCCAGGGCGTGACCCGCACCAACGCCATCGAGTCCCTCGCCATCGCTGGCTACGTGAGGGGCCTGTCCACCCGTGACATCGAGGCTTCGCTCGCAGAGGCACTCGGCGAGGGGGCGACCGTGTCCAAGTCGACC
The DNA here is from genome assembly GCA_021809805.1 of Actinomycetes bacterium. GTDB lineage: Bacteria > Actinomycetota > Acidimicrobiia > Acidimicrobiales > Bog-793 > JAKABX01. The sequence continues at coordinate 1,931 of JAJZKA010000046.1, read as the reverse complement.
GTGAGCCGGATCTGCGAGGCGATCAAGAACGAGTTCGAGGCGTTCCGCCACCGCGACCTCGCCGGGATCGAGCTCGAGTACTTGTACCTGGACGGCTCCCACTTCAAGATGCACCCTGGGGCTCCGGCCGAGCCGGTGCTCGCGCCTGGGGCATCACGACCGACGGGAAACCCGCGCTCTTGGCCGTTGAGCCCGGCGCTACCGAGTCGATCGACGCGTGGCGGGATTTCCTCTGCCAGATGGCCGGCCGGGGACTTCGGGCGCCGAGCCTTGTCGTCTCCGACGGCGGTGCGGGGCGCATCGGCGCCGTCGAGCTCGTCTTCTCGCGCTCAGCACGACAGCGCTGTCTCATCCACCGTGCGAGGAATGTGCTCGCGAAGGTCCCCAAGCACGCCCAAGACCAGGTGAAGAAGGACTTCTTGGCGCTCTGGAACGGCATCGACGACGATGCCGGGGAGGCAGCCGTCTTGGAGGCCGAGAAGCGGGTGAAGGCGTTCTCCGCGAAGCGGAAGACGCTCTACCCGGCGGCCGTCGCCTGCTTGGAGGACGACCTCGGCCACCTGACCACCTACCTGCGGTTCCCGAAGGAGCACTGGGCACGCATCCGGCACTCCAACTTCATATCGGGCGGACCTTCGGCGAGGCCCGTCGGCGCGTGAAGGTGATGGGCCGGCTGCCGGGCGAGCGCTCATGCCTGTCCCTCGTCTGGGCCGTCCTCGACCGCGCCTCACGCGGCTGGCGTGGCGTCGAGATGACGCCGAAGGTCGTCCGAGAGCTCCAGCTGCTACGCCACGAGCTGCTCGGCCCGCCGCGAAGGAGCACCGGAGAGGAGGCGGTCCCCGGCGTCGTTACAACCGCCGCGTCGCATCACCAATCGGAGCTTGCGCCCGCGGCATTTCCACCAGATCCGGGACGCCACCCTCACCGGCCACGGTAGACGTCTCGGCGGTGCGCTATGCGGAGGACGACCACCTCATGAGGTTCGTCGAACACCCGGTAGAGGACGCGGTAGGTGCCCCGACGAGCCGACCAGACACCGACGAGGTCGTCACGAAGTGGCTTGCCAACGGTCCTCGGCTGGACAATGAGCGCAGTGGTGAGAAAGTCGATGACGGCTGCCGCAACTGCTTCGGGGAGTCGGTCGGTGATGGCCCTCCGAGCCGGTGGGGTGAGGACGAGCTCGTAGTCACCTTCGCTCGCCGAGCTCACCCGCCAAGGCGACGCACCGCGTCGACACCGCGTACGACATCGCCACGAGCGTAGGCCTGATCGGCCTCACGGATGTCCGCCAGGGCGTCCGGGTCGCTCAGCACGTCGATCGTCTCTTCCATCTCGGCCAGGTCGTCAGGGCTGATGAGCACGGCCGCCTCGTGTCCATTGCGCGTGACGACTACTCGCTCGTGGTGGTATTCGACCCGGTCGATGACTTCGGACAAGTGGTCCCGGACGGTCCGCAGCGGCTCGGTGCTCATGGCCACAATTGTGGCGCTGTCCTGGCGAGTCGTCAAGCCCCTTGCCGCACAAGGTCGACGAGATGGCTGGTGGTCGCGAATCCCAGGGCGGTTCGAATCGCGACAGCGCACCTCCACGTGATGGAACGAAAAGCCAACCGGTGTCCCCCTGATGGGCGGGCACCGGTGGCGCGTTCGGGGCGGGTTTGCCGCTCGCTGTGTGGGTCTCGCAGCCGGCCGGCGCCCAGAAGTAGCGCCGACTCCACGGCAGGGATGATCTCGCTCTTGCAGAGCCGGACCGCTTCCTCGCCCGACCAACAGCCGGCAGGAAGTGCCCGTCGTAGGATCTCTCGCAACAGTGCACCGCGGGCCCGCGCCCGACTGGCCGCCGAGCGGGGCAGAGTCGCGTGGCCTTTGGCTCGGTAGGTGAGCGTCGTCTGTTCGAAGCCGAGCATGGCGATCGGCGGGGCGTCATCCCAG
>JAJZKA010000045.1 GCA_021809805.1 Actinomycetes bacterium | reverse complement strand
AACACCGCCCACCGTCAGGTTGGATTCGCTCATTGCTCTCTTTGCGGTCTTATTCAGCGGTCAGACGCCACAACCTTTGGTGCCGCCCGCCGAAGCGGGCAGCACCAAAGCCACGAGCTGTGGGACTAGTGGATCTTCTTCAAGAGGTTCACGGCGATCGCCATGGCGCCGGGAGCCAGCGGGTGGAAGTAGAACTTGGTCAGGTCAGCCGACGATGAGCCGTGGCGAGGGTCGATGCCCCAGGCAAGGAAGGAGCGGATTGCCTTGGCCACCTGCGGGTTCGACTGGTTGGCATTCACGATGGCGTACTCGAAGTTGACGATCGGGTAGCCGTACTTCGCCGACTTGGAGTTGATCAGCGAGATCGCACCGGTGCTCGGGATCTTCTGGTAGCTGGCCACCTCAGAGGAGATGTTCCCGGGGGTCGGCAGCACGTAGTTGCCCGAGCCGTTCTCGAGCTTCGCGTCGCCCAGTCCTGCCTTGAGGGCGCTGCGCAGCCAGCTGATGCCGATGTAGGCGATGCAGCCGGGCGTCTTCTCGCAACCGGCGAGCATTCCGCCATTACCCTGCTCTGCAAGCCCGTTCGGCACGCTCGGCCAGCTGACTGAGGTATTCGGGCCGCCGTGCGAAGGCACCCACGAAGCGGAGTCCTGGAACGCGAGATACGACGTGAACATGAAGGTGTCGCCGCTGCCGTCGGAGCGGTGGAAGGGGACGATCTTCATCGCCGGCAGCTTTATGCCCTTGTTGAGGCTCGCGATCGCCGGATCGTTCCACTTGGTGATCGAGCCGTTGTAGATGCCAGAGAGCACCTTGGCATTGAGCTTGAGGTGCTTCACCGACAAACCGGGGAGGTTGTAATCGATCTGCTGCGCCGAGACGTCAACGGGGATGTCAAGCAGGTTCTTCGACGCGCTCGAGGGCAAGTAGGCATCGGAGGCACCGATCTGAACGGTGCCGTTGCTCGCGTCGGAGATCCCCGCACCCGAGCCTGTGCCCGCGGTCGTCACCTTCGTCGCGTGATATTGGCTCGCCCAGGTGCTAATCACCGGGTAGAGCAGGGTCGAGCCAGTCTCTAGGAGCGAGACCCCCGACGGTGGCTTCTCAAGCGCGGTGAGTTGCTTTTCCACCGACGCGTACGAGTTCGTCTTCGTCGCGGCGGGGTGCTTCTTCTTGGCGGTCGCTGCAGTTGCGACCCCAGCGGTCGCCGCCAGTGCCGTTGTCCCGGCCAGGCCGGCAAATGCGGCGCGAACCCACAGGGCGTTGCGCCGCGTGCTCGCGCGCTTCATCGATGCTTGCATCGCGCTGGATGCTCCTTTCGCTCCCCTGGAGGGGCTAGTGATTGTGGGGCAGTTGCACACCGATGCCAACTGTCCGTCTCAGCAGGCACCGGTCGTTTGGGGGGAAATCTCCGCTCAGTGTCGGATGAGCGAGTCCGACTCTCCAAGCAGGTAGCGGGCGGTCTCTTGGCGCCTCGGGCGCTCGAAGAGCTCCTTGGTCGCGCCCGTCTCGACGAGCCGACCCTCGTAGAAGAGGATCAAGTTGTCCGAGAGGCGTTTCGCCTGAGCGAGATTGTGGGTGACGATAATCACCGTCAGTTGAGGGGTGAGTCGGCGTACCAGCTCTTCGACCGCTTCAGTCGAACGCGGGTCAAGCGAGGACGTTGGCTCGTCCAGCAGCAGAACTTGCGGCTCTACCGCCAACGCGCGCGCCAGGCAAAGGAGCTGCTGCTGGCCGCCCGAGAGCCGAAAGGGAGAATCGTTGAGGCGATCCGCCACGGCGCTCCACATGCCCACCTGTGCGAGATAGGTCTCCGCGACGTCGCGCAGCTGGGAGCGGCGGGCCATCTTATGGGCCTTCACGCCGGCAATGACGTTGTCTTGGATCGACATCGGAAAGGGATTGGGTCGCTGGAACACCATCCCAACCCGGCGCCGCAGTACCAGCGGGTCAACCGACGCTGCGTGGATGTCCTCACCTTCTAAGGTGATGTCGCCCTGCTTCCAAAAGCCCCGAACCTTGTCGTTCATCCGGTTGAGCGAGCGTAGGAACGTCGTCTTGCCCGAGCCAGAGGGCCCCACGAGAGCCGTGATCGTGCCCCGCGGGAACGCCACCGTGATATCCCGCATGACGGTAGTACTGCCAAATCCGAGCATGAGATCCCGGGCGGCCATCACGCCGACCGCCCCGGATCGGTTCTGGACTGCGGAATTCAGGGCGTCGTCCGTCTCGGCCACGAGAGGCAAGGTAGCGGTCCGACCTGAATCGAATCGGAACGCCAAGTGACGGGCAGATGACGGGGCGGTGAAAACCTGCCAGCAGGCTGGCCCGCGCCTACCGACAAGAATTGACTGCCAGGCGCGTTCGACCCGTACGGCACGGCGGCCAGGCACCGCGTGCGAGCGCTGGCGGCGCACCGATTCGCTCAACAGGCGGCCTGCACCCTCCGCCGCCGACCCGAAGGTCGACGGCGATACGGTGCGGTGGTGGTCGACGAGGCGGTGCACGCTGCGCAGTACGTGTCCCAGGTTGATCGTAAGGTGATCCAGTTGTTCGCGCTCGTCGGCGATGCCGCCACGGGCGCGACGCACGCCCTCCTCGCCGCAGATCGCGGCGCTGCCTCGACCCTGATCGCTCGGGAGGAAGAGGTCGATGCCCTCTACCGCGGCGTCGAGGCGAGCGTGCAGGACTACATCGCGTCGCAGCGCTGCCCGCCCGAGCTGCTCCGCTACCTGATCGCAGTGCTGCGCCTGCTCCCCGAGCTCGAGCGCAGCGGCGACCTTGTCGAGCACATCGCTCGCCGCTCCACAAGCACATTGGCGAGCGAGATGTCCGCACGAGCGCGAGGCCTGATCGAGCAGATGGGCGAAGTCGCCGCCACGATGTGGCACATGGCGGCGGACGCCTACGGCGAGCGATCACCTGAGGCGGCAATCCGCCTCGATGAGCTCGACGACGAGATGGACGGGCTGCACGGCGCTTTCATGGAGGAGCTCGCCAACGGCGCGATGGCGATTCCCCTCGTCATCGAGCTTGTGCTGGTCGGGCGTTTTTACGAGCGGCTCGGAGACCACGCGGTCAACATCGCCCGCCGGATTCCCCCGCGCGTCGGCGACGCGTCCGTACGGGGCGGAGGGGGAGAGCAGGAGAACGTGGCGCCGGTGCGGCTGCGACGCCAGGGTGCAGGTCTGCGCTGGCGCGCCGAGCGCTCGACCTGAATCGCCGCTCGGCGTAGAAGGGGCACAAGCGGAGGCGAAGCGGAGGCAGGTGCCCGTAGAGGAGCATCGCCTCGCCCGGGGGCAGCCTGCGGACCGCGTCGGCAGGGGCGAGCGCGGTGGTGCTCGGGCTACGAGTCGTGCTGCGCCGACCCTCCCCGTCAATGCTGGTGCTCTCGCTCCAGCGCTCCTCGTCGCCGGCCAGCTGGCGTACCTGCTCGAGCGTCGCGGGATCGGCGATTCCTGAGCAGATGAGCTTCGCGCGGTGGTTGTTCACGACGGTGGCTGCCCGCGGCCCGTAGCGCGCCTGCACCTGGGCAAGGTCCTGCCACAGCGTGATCAGCTGCACGCCGTGCGATGCCGCTGTAGCGGCCACGGCATCGAGATTGGCGAGCGGCGCGATGTTCGCCGCTTCGTCCAGAACGACGAGCAGCGGCGGATCGAGCGGCGCGCCGCGGCGCGCTGACTCGCTGAAGGCGGCGTCGAGGAAGCCTCGAAGCAAGGCGACAAAGACCGGCTGAAGCCGCTCTTGTTCATGTGCTGGCGCGACGAGATAGCAGGTATCGCTCCGGCCGCTCGCCACAAGGCCGGCGGGATCGATCGTGCTGCCGCTCGCGGAGGCGAGCACGAGCGGATCGGCGAACGCGGCAAGGATCGTTTCCGCCGTCGCGTAGACCGAGCTGCGCTGGCGATCGTCGCGCCGCACGCTCGCCCCGAAGGCTCGGCGTGGGCCCTCACCGGCGCTCGCCACCAATATGGCCTCGACCTCGCCGACCTCCTCGGTGTCAACCCAGCGGACCACATCGCCGATCGAGGCCTCGGCGAGCGCCGCGGCGTGCAGCAACGGTGCAAGCAGCTTCTCTGCGGTCGCGTACCAGAATGCGCCGTCCTCGAGGCCGCCTCCTCCGGCTCGCGCGAATGAGCAGAGTGCGGCCGCCACCCGTCGCGCTCCCGGCCAGGTCATCGCGCCCTCGAGCGGCGACCAGGTGTCACCCGGTGCCCCGCTCACTTGGGTTGGGTCGTAGACAAAGACACGGCCGCGCTGGGCGCGCGCCGAGCGCGTCGCGCGCACGAGGTCGCTCTTCACGCTGGCGGCCACCGCCGGTCCGCGCCAGTCGAGTAGGGCGGGGATCGCGAGGCCGCTCGTCTTGCCGGACTGGGTGGGTCCAGCGACGAGCAACGAATGATTGCGCTCGACCGCGATCAGCCGGCCCGCCGCCCTGCCCACGACGACCCGGCCCATCGGCGCCGATGCAACAATCAAGGAGCCGAGGTCGCCCCGCCGGGCCCAGCGCGCGCCGTCGTTTCGCACCGGACGCGACGACGGTCGCACGGCCCGAACCACCCGCACTCCCGCAACCGTCGTCGCGGCGAGTGCCACCGTGCCGGCGAGCACGAGCCACAGCGCCAGCCAGTAGGGCAGCGCACCGCCCACCGAAGGCGCCCCGAGGCCGCGGAGCGCCTTCGGCAAGTCCAGGTGATCGGCGACCAATGCGCCGGCGAGGCGCGGCACCTCACCGAAGTGCGGGAAGGGTCCCGGCCGGCCGGCCAACGCCCCTGCCACGCCAACGACTAACCAGCCGTACAGACCCACCAGCGCCAGGAGGCCGAGCACCCCGGCGAGGATGGCGGCGAGCGCGCGGTCAAAGCCCGGCGCGCTGTTGGTGCCCGGGACCTGAGGAGCCGGCGTCATGGTTGAGACAGCTGCATGGCGGCGTCAGTGTCGACGAGCCGCCGTTCGAGCGGGCTGAGCCGGTGCTCGACAAGGTGCGATCGGGTGCCCACCCGCCACAGCGCCGTCCCGCGCGGGAGGCGGCCGAGCGACCCCGCCTCCCGGTGTCCGAGTCCAAGCGCCCGCTCGGCGACACCGACTTCGGCGGGTGCCTGGGCGAAACAGACAACGGTCTCGGAGTCGGCGAGGAGTCCTTCGGCAACCTGTGCCGCCACGCTCCCCTTTTCGCCTGCCGCGGCGAGGTCCGAGACGCGGTGCACGACGGCGATATTTGCGACACCGTTTGCCCTCGCCAGCTTCCATGACGACTGCAGAAAACGCGCGACTCCGAGGTCGCCGAGCACTGCCCAGGCCTCGTCCACCACGAGCAGGCTCTGCTGGCCACGCCGACTTGCTGCTTTCCAGATCGGCTCGAGCGCCGCGATGGTGCAGGCGACAAGCGCCGGGAGCGCGCTCGAACGGAACAGCGCCGAGAGATCCACGACGAGGGCGGTCGTATCAAGGCGCAAGCCGGGCGTCGTCGCGCCGTCGAACATGCCGTGCAATTCGCCGTGCACGAGACGACGAAGGCCGAGCGCGAGCGAACGGGTCTCGTCGGCGAGCGCGCGCCGACCGGTGCCGAGCATCGAAGCGGCCGCGTCGCTTGGCTCGAGGAGCGCCGCGACGACCTCCTTGACCGTCGGCACGTCCCGCGAGACGCGGGTCGCGTCGTCGAGCGCGGCCTCGAGCCCACCGTGTTCGACCGGCGCGAGCTGGCGCTCGAGACAGGTCGTCGCCAGGCTTGAGAGCAACGCGAGGCGTCGGCCAACGGCATCATCGCCCGTCGCCACCTCGAGCGGGTTGAGCCGCACGTCGCCGCCCGGGCGCAGGGCGATCGGCCGTGAACCAAGTGCCTCGGCGAGCGCGCCGTACTCCCCTTTTGGGTCGAGCACAACCACTCGTCGGCCCAGTGCAGCATGACGGTAGCAATAGGTCTTGACGAGGGCGCTCTTTCCCCGGCCGATCTGGCCGAGAACGAGCACATTCGGGTTGGTCACAACCCCGGCTGCGTAGAGCGCGAACGGGTCGTGCACGAAGGCTCCGCCGTGAAGGTCTCGCCCGACAAGCACGCCGCGGCGGAGCAGGGGGCGGCTCGCCATGAAGGGAAAGGCACCTCCGAGCTGGGCTGTGGTGGCCTCATGGGCGGGTGTCTTCACGCACACCCCCATCCGAGAGGCAACGCAGTCGCCACGGCCTCGTCGTGCTCTCCGTCCAGGCGCCGAAGGTCAAGTCGCGCCATGGCACTCAGCTGTTCGAGGCGGCTGCAGGCGCTGACGAGCTCGGCGGGCGTCTCGGCGCTCACCGTGAGATACCCCGAGAAGCGATAGCCGGCATGGCCGGCGGCGAGCTCTACCTCCCGCCTGGTGACCGCCTCATCTTCTCGATGCGCCCGCGCCGACACCGCAAAGCCGTGCCGGCGTTTCAGCTCGGCGTCAGCCACGCGGGACGTTCGAGCCTGCTCCGCGGCCCGCTGGGCCGCAAGCGCCGGCACGGGGGCCATGACCAGCGAAATGGTCCGGCGCTCAGTGCCCGACAGCAACAGTGGTGCCAAGAAGTCGCTTCCGACCTCCTGTCGCGGCCACTCTGCCACCCAGTAGCTCGCGTGCCAGAGTCCTCCGGCCCTCACTCGGTCCCAGCGCCGCTCTCCAATAGTGGGCCACGGTGCTGTCGCGCCGAATCGGTCGTTCGGGCGCGCCTCGCCAAAGCGCCGGACGAGCCGGGCGAGCGCGTCCGCCGGCAGCGGCCCAGTGGGTGCCAGCCCTGCCACTCGGCAGCGCTCCGCGAGGGCATCGAGCTCCTCGCCAAGGAGCCCGGCGCGCTCGGCCGACAGGCCGCACGCCACCCGGGGGGCCCGGATCGAGACGACGAGGATCAGCTCATGGGTGTTCGCGCTGCGTTCTGCTCGCACGAGCGCGGCATACGACGCGCGCGCGTCAGCAAGCGCGTCACGACCAATCGGCGTGGTCGGCGTCGGGGCCAGCCCGGGCGCGCCGAGAGCTGGGTGCACGCGCTCGATCCACTGGACCCGGTGCACGACCCCTGCCCGCTCGGCCAGAGCAGCAAGCACGGCGCACCACGCACCCACCCGCTGGCTCCTGGCCGCCTCGTCGAGAAGGACAAAGGGAACCTCGCCGAAGGAGAGCGCCGCGCTAGCGGTTCCATGGGCCCGGTCGAGCACCACGCCGAAGCAACGGCCCGCGACGCTGGCATCGACCACCCGCTCACCAGCCGGGCCGCGCCGGCCAAAGGGCCGCTCGTCGCCGCGTCGCCGGCGAAGCAGGAATCTGGTGGCGACCGGTGCCCACTCTTGGATGCTCCGACCGCCGACAGGGAGCCAGACCACGCCTGCGGCGGCCAGTACGAGCGCCATCGCCCCGACAAACGCCAGGGGGTGCTCGCTACGAACAAGCAGCACCGCCACCAGAAGCGCTACACCGAGAACGACGAGCTGACCCGTGCGCTGGCCGGCGACGAGGCCGCGTCGATCCCTCGGGCCGAACCGGTAGTGGACACCCTCAGTCATTGGGCGCCTCGTCGTCGTCCCAGTCTTCGCCGGCACTCGCTCGCAGCTCGGCAGCGCGCTCCTTGAGCTCGTCAACCCGTGCCTGCAGGCTTGGGTCGTCGAGTCCGATGTTGATGCCGTCCTCATTGGTTGCCCATGGGATCAGGTCGATCGGCGACGGCTCTTCGACCTCTCGCGGACGGGCGACAAGATAGGAGAACCCGTAGCCAGCACCGGCGACCGCGCGCGAGGCGCGTCGACCCAGCCCTTCGAAGGCCGCGAGGGATGGGCCGTCGACGAGGGGGATCAGGCGGAACAAGGTGAAGGGGGAGAAGACGGCGAGGGCGAGGAGCGCCAGGCCCTGGAATGCGCCGCTGAGGCCGCCGGCGGGGCGTGCCGAGTCGGCCGCGAGCACCAGGACCGCCACGACGACGAACTTGCTGAGCACCAATGCGGCGATCGTCTCGCCAAGACGTCTCGCCCAATGTGCCGTCGCACTCCACACGATGCCCACCAATGCGAGCGGGAGGAACAGCGTCGCGAGGCTGATCGCAGCCGAGCGAAACGCCAGTTCAAACCACAGCACGGCCGCGATCAGAACTGCGATGCCAGCGATGAGGACGCCCGCGAAGGAGCCCATCACCTGCCGCATCGAACCCGATCCCGACAACAGCGTCGTGAGGTTGGAGAGCAGTTGGGAAAGCGAGGGGCCACCGCGAACGAGCAAGGCGCTCGATGCCTCGTCGGTGAAGGCCATGACGAGCGTGACGAGGGCAGTCGCAGCCGCCGATAGCAACGCCGCGACCGGCAAGCGCAACAAGACCGCACGCAGGAGCCCCCCGAGATCATGATGCACGATCGCCTGCAGCGTGGCGAGCAGCAGGAATGGCAGCGCCACCAGCTCGGCGATCCGAACCATCTCGGCGAATGCGACGGCGAAGCCCGCGCCGAAATCGGGACGCCCCGCAGCGCCAAGCGATGTCCCGAGCTGGTCGATCAGCCGGACGGCTCCTTGGATGACGAAGCTCGTGAGGAAGCTGAAGAACTCGGCGATGAGTCCCGCGCCCGTCGGGAGTGGGGAAATCGGGCCGAACCCGCCGATGGAGGCGGGATGGAGGGTGACGAGCCCTCCGGGCGCCAAGAGGCCCACCACTTCAATGCACCCGCTGGCCGGCCGCGAAAAAGAAGTTGAGGATCGTCGGCGCGGCACCAATCACGAGTGCCGCAGCCGCGGACACGAGCACGGCTCGTTTGCCCGACGAGGTGTGCTGGTAGTTGTTCGTGTGCGCGCCGAGCGCCCACGTTGCGGCACCGATCACGATGCCGGCGAGTGCAGCAAGCAGGCCCCACCAGCCGAGGCCATTCACCAGGCTCTGCAGCACATTGCCGCCGGGAAGCCCTGACGAGCTGGGAGAGAAGGAGACGACTCCGCGAGCCAGCGCAGCGGCGACAGGGGCGAATAGCAGTTGCATCGGGACCACCTCCGAGCGGCCGGGCGACGCCGACCGGTTGACGCCGGCGCGCGCCGGCACGACAGGACGGGCGGCGCGACGGCTCGCCGAGGAGGCAGCAGCCTCAGTTCGGGGGGTGCCCGTGCGGCACCGACAAGCGCGGACAAAACGTCCTGCGGAGGCGGGCGAGGTTCGCCTGCGGCCTGCACGATAGCCAAGGCGCTCACCGTCCTCAAGGGCCGGCTTCCTCGTCTTCGCGGACGCGAAGGCGCGGAGCTGCAATGCTGGAGTCGTGAGCAGGAACATCGGTTCGGCGCGATGAGGGTCTCCGCACTCGATCTCGCCGCCACCGGCGCCATCGCCGTCGTCGTGCTCGTCGTGGTCTTCCTCCTCGGAGGCCGTAGGGGGAGAGCGTCGCTGCGCCAGCGCCTGTCGGCACTGGCCGCGCGTCTCGGCGCGAGCACGGCAGATCCCGATCCCCGTACCGTCGAAGAGGCGCTCACCCGGGTCGAGCGCGCGACCGATCGGGCGGCCGAAGCCGTCGCGGAGTCGAGCGCTGACGCCATCCGCTTACGGCGAGCGCTCGATGCCCTCCCACAGGCGGTGATCGTCTGCGACGAACGCGGCGAGCCGGCGTTCCGAAACACCCGGGCAATCGCCCTGATGGGCAACCGGCACGGTGACGCGCTCGCCGCGCAGGCGGTGGACGAGCTGCTCGCGAACACCGCGCCTGGTTCGTCGGAGGAGCGGACGCTCGAGCTCTATGGCCCCCCACGACGCACCTTGAACGTCCGCACCCAGAGCCTGGACAACGGCCAACGGGCGCTCGGTGTGATCGCGGTCATCGAGGACGTCTCAGAGCGCCGTCGCCTCGAGGAGGTGCGCCGGGATTTCGTTGCCAACGTGAGCCACGAGCTAAAGACTCCGATGGGGGCGCTCGGACTCCTCGCCGAGACCCTCCTCGCAGAGACCGAGCCCGAAGTCTCCCAGCGCCTCGCCCAGCGCATCCATACCGAGGCATTCAGGATCTCGCGGATCATCGACGACCTGCTTGACCTCTCCCGCATCGAGAGTGAAGAGTCGCCGCCGCGCGAACCCGTGCTCGTGAACCTCGTCATGGCCGAAGCGGCCGAGCGCGTCCGTGCCGCCGCCGAACAACGCAGCGTGGAGGTTGTGCTCGATGAGCCCTCGCCACCGGTCGCCGTGCTCGGTGATCGCCGTCAGCTCACCTCTGCGATCTACAACTTGCTCGAGAATGCTGTGAAGTTCTCCTACGAAGGCGGGACGGTCGAGTGCCGAGGGGAGGCCACCGCCGACGAGGTCACGATTAGCGTCCGTGACAAAGGAATTGGCATTCCGGCGCGCGACCTCGAGAGGATCTTCGAGCGCTTCTACCGGGTCGATCACGGCCGCAGCCGTTCGACGGGCGGGACCGGTCTCGGCCTCGCTATTGTCCGCCACGTCGCCCAGAACCATCACGGCACGGTCCACGTCGACTCGCGCGAAGGCGAGGGCGCGAGCTTCTCGCTGCGACTTCCGCTGCAGCCACGAGTCGAGGGATGACATTGACAGCGCTGAACGACTCGGCGACGAGTCCCGACGGGACGGTGCAGGTGCTCCTCGCCGAGGACGAGGAGTCCTTCGTCGATGCGCTCGTCGTCGGGCTGGAACGCGAGGGATTCCGAGTTACCGTCGCTCGCGACGGCGCCGAGGCGGTCGAGCGCTTCGACACCCAGCCGTTCGACCTCGTGCTGCTGGACGTCATGCTGCCGAAGATGTCCGGCCTTGACGTCTGTCGGAGTATCCGGACCCGGTCCGCGGTCCCGATCATCATGGTCACGGCGAAGTCCACCGAGATCGACACGGTCGTGGGCCTCGAGGTGGGCGCCGACGACTATGTGGCCAAGCCCTACCGGCTGCGCGAGCTCGTCTCACGGATGCGCGCGGTGCTGCGCCGCATGCCCCGCGAGGCAATCCGGACCGAGGAGCACCCGACGGGCGCCACACCGGCGATCCAGCTGCCTCCGCTGCCGTCGTCGCCACCGCCCGATGCCGCCCTTGAGATCGGCGAGGTCCGCCTTGATCCCGAGCGGCACGAGTGCTCCGTGCGCGGCATCGAGGTACAGCTCCCTTTGAAGGAGTTCGAGCTGCTCGAGCAGCTGCTGACAAGCGCCGGCCGCGTCGTGACGCGGGACACCTTGATCGACCGCGTCTGGGGCGAGGACTACGTCGGCGACACGAAGACCCTCGACGTCCACATCAAACGGCTCAGGTCCCGCATTGAAGAAGACCCGTCCAAGCCGCGCCTCATCACCACCATTCGCGGCCTCGGCTACCGCTTCGAGGCACCGCGCGGACGCTGAAGGATGGAGTCGATCGCGGTCAGCCAACTCTCGGTGCGCCGACGGGACGTCCTCGCCGTCGATTCGGTGTCCTTTGTCGCACGCGCCGGCGAGGTGACCGTCCTGCTCGGCCCGAACGGGGCGGGGAAGACGACGACGGTCGAGACGCTCGAGGGCTACCTGCGCCCGGAACAGGGAAGTGTGCGTGTGCTCGGGCTCGACCCACTGCATCAGCGCTCCGAACTCACCCCAATGCTCGGAGTGATGCTGCAAGAAGGCGGCATCTACCCTCCGATGGCGCCGGCGCGGGCAATCTCGCTGTTCGCGTCTTACTACGCCGACCCACTGAGCGTGGACGAGTTGCTGGGCATCGTCGGGCTCAACGAGGTCGCCGGGGTCCCCGCGAAACGACTCTCGGGCGGCCAGCGGCGTCGACTCGCGCTCGCGCTCGCGCTGGTCGGGCGGCCACGCGTCGTCTTTCTCGATGAGCCGACCGCCGGCGTCGACCCTGAGGGACGACTGGCGATCCGTGCCGTCATCGAGCGTCTGCGCGACCAGGGCGTCTGCATCCTGCTCACGACCCATGAACTCGAGGAAGCCGAGCGGCTCGCCGACCACCTGGTCCTCTTGCGCGCTGGGGCGGTGGTGGCCGACGGGACACCGGCCGAGCTGCTCGCCGGTGCCGACGAGATCCGCTTCGTGGCGGCAGTCGGACTTCCGACCGAGGAGCTGGCGGCGCGTCTCAGCGCGGTCGTCCGCGAGGAGCGACCGGGTGAGTACCGCGTTGCGAGGAAGCCGGATCCCGCAGCGCTTGCAGGGGTCACGGGCTGGCTCGCCGAGCGCGGCGTGGCACTCGACGAACTCCGCGGTGGCAGGCGGCGGCTCGAGGAGGTCTTCCTCGAGTTGCTCGTCGACGAGGCCCAGCCCCGCGCTGAGGTGCCCGGCCGACGCGAGAGGCGGCGACGATGAGTGCCGGCGCCCTCTTCGCGCAGAGCCGAGAGGAGATTCGGATGACTCTTGAACAGGGCGAACGGCTGTTGCTCACGTTCATCATCCCGATCCTCGGTCTGATCTTGTTTTCACAGACCTCGATCGTCTCGACGGGCACGTCGAGCCGCGTGGAGTTCTTCGCCCCGAGCGCGCTCGCCCTCGCCGTGATGTCGACCGCCATGGTGAACCTCGCGGTGGCGACCGGCTTTGAGCGCTCCTGGGGCGTTTTGAAGCGGCTCGGTACGACTCCCCTCAGTCCAGTTGCCTTGCTTGCCGCCAAGGCGGTCGCGGTGATCGTGGTGGAGGTCGTCCAGACGGTCGTGCTGCTCGGCATCGCCTTCGGGCTCGGCTGGCGCCCCCACGCCGGCGCCGGCGCCGCCGTGGCTGCGGCGCTGCTCGCCACCATGGCGTTCGCTGGGCTCGGCTTCTTGATGGCCGGCACGCTGCGAGCAGAAGCCACGCTCGCCGTCGCGAACGGCCTGTACGTCGTCTTCCTTGGGATTTCGGGGATCATGTTTCCTCTCTCGCGCCTCGGCGGGTTTGCCGACCTCGCGCGCCTCCTCCCGCCGACGGCGCTCGCGGACGCCCTTCACCCCGCACTGGGCACCGGCCAGGGGGTGCCGGCAGAGGCCTGGATCGTGCTCGCTGCCTGGGCAGTTGTCGCTCCCGCGCTCGCTGCCTGGCGGTTCCGCTTCGCCACGGAGTGACTGGGCTCGTAGCATGGACCGTTGGTGTCTCGTATCAACCCCTCGCCTCAGCGCGCGCGCCGCAGGGCCCTCGAGCTGAACCCAGCGACCGTCGGCACGATCCTTAGCGCGCTCGTCGTCTGCTACGCCCTGTTGATGGTCACGGGCGGAGCCGTCCGACTGACCGGTTCTGGGCTCGGCTGTTCCGATTGGCCCACGTGCTCACGCAACAGCCTGATCGCGAGCGCGTCGTTCCACCCCATCGTCGAATTCGGAAACCGCTGCGTGACGATCGCGGTCAGCATCGTCTCGATCCTTGCCTTTGTCGCCACCTTGCAGCGCGCACCACGACGCCGCGATCTCGTGTGGCTCGGGGCTGCCGTGCTCGGCGGCCTGCTCGCGCAGGTGATACTGGGCGGCCTGGTCGTGCTCTTCAAACTGAATCCCTATCTCGTCGCCCTGCACTTCGCGCTCACGTTGGTGGTGCTCGCGATCGCCATCGTGCTGCGGCATCGCAACGCCCACGCCGACGTGCCGGGCGAGCTCCTGATCCCCCGAGAGTTGCTGTGGCTCAGCCGACTGCAACTCATCACGCTCAGCGGTCTCGTGCTCGCTGGCACCGTCGTGACGGGCGCCGGCCCGCATGCCGGTGGTCCGGGAGCCAAACGTATCGATGTGTCCTTCCAGCACGTCGCCGAGCTGCACTCCACGATCGCGCTCTTCTTGATCGGTATGAGCCTGGCGACCCTGTTCGCCTTCCACGTCGCGCAGGCCCCGGCAGAAGTGCAGCGCCGGGCGCGGTGGTTTCTCGAGCTCCTCGCGATCCAAGGAATCATCGGCTACAGCCAGTACTTCCTGCACGATGCCGCTGGCATTGTCGAGCTGCACATCGCGGGGGTGACCTTGCTGTGGTGCGTGGCGGTCGCCCATTATCTCGCCATGCACCGCCGTCCCGCAGAGCACGCTGCCCGCGTCCTGGCCCGAAGCGACGCCGCGACGAGCCGGCCTGCGCCCGTGCACGCCGCGCCATCACCGTGAACGACACGACCGCGCGCCACGGGACCGCCAGCCCCGACACAGACGAGCAGCAGCTCATCGGCACCGAACGCGAGGAGTCGCTCGGCCACGATCGTCCCTGGCAGGTGATCGTCTGGAATGATCCGGTGAACCTGATGAGCTACGTGACCTACGTCTTTCAGAAGCTATTCGGCTTCTCTCTCGAAAAGGCCACCAAGCTGATGCTCGATGTCCATCGCAAGGGTCGAGCCGTGGTGACAAGCGGGCCGAAGGAGCGAGCCGAGCTCGACGTCATGCGCCTCCACGCCTATGGCCTGTGGGCAACCATGGAGCAGGCCGGGTGAGCATCTTCGGCGTCCGCAGAATCCGTGCCGACCACCACGGCGGTTTCCAACTGCGGCTCCCCCGGGCCGAGCGCCAGCTGCTCCGTCAGCTCCCCGACGAGCTCGCGGCTTTGCTCACCTCGCTCGACACTCAAGCTGGCGCTGCGGCCTCCCCGGTCCCCAAGGAGCTCCGGCGGCTCTTCCCCGTGGCGCATCCCCGTGATGCTGCGGAGGAGGCGGACTACGTCGCCATCTCCCGAGGCGAGCTGCTCCGACACCATCGTGAGGCGCTCGCGACGCTCGAGCGCACGATCGACGCCACCACGCTTAGCGCCGCGGAACTCGAAGCCTGGCTCGCCGCGCTCAATGACCTCCGCTTGGTGATCGGAACCGGACTCGACGTCACCGAGGACAACGTGGTTCCTGGTGCCGAGGATCCTGACTACCCCCGTTGGATGTGTTATGGCTACCTGTCGTTCCTCGTGGCGGAGCTCGTCGAGGCACTGACTGGCGAACTCGGGTCGCCGACCGATGACAGCCCTGCGCTGGAGGACCCCTGGGGCGAGCCACCTGGCGGCCTCCGTTGGGACGGAACGCCAGCTCCAGAGCAATGAGAGCTGCTTTGGCTTGCCCGGAGCGGCGCTAGCCTTCGCACTCGTCACGCCACCTGCCCCCATCGTCCAGAGGCCTAGGACATCGCCCTTTCAAGGCGGAAACACGGGTTCGAATCCCGTTGGGGGTGCGCACCCTTTTCCCAGGTCAGAGGGTGTTTGCGGCTCCCGAGCGCTCGGCTTCGGACGCCCTTTCCGAGACGACCCACACCGGTCCCGACGGCACGCCAGTCGCTGTCTCGCGTCCGACGATCGACCGGTGGATCCGTGCCTATCGCTCCGGCGGTTTCGCCGGGCTCACTCCGACGCCACGCCGTGTCGAGCCACGAACGCCGGCGGGGCTGCTCGTGCTCGCCTGCGATCTACGGCGAGAGGACCCGGCAAGAACCGCTGCGCACATCGCGGAGATGATCACCCAGAGCCACGAGTGGTCGCCGAGCCCGCGGACGCTCCAGCGCCACTTCGCCGCCCTCAATCTCACCCGGGCCGCGCTGACCGGCCAGAACGTCGCCTTTGGCCGGTTCGAGGCAACCCGTCCGAACGAGCTATAGGTCGGCGACGCAGTGCGCCACGAGGCGCCATGAAACCGGGTGGAGATGAAAGGGCTCCACCACCGAAATGTCGCAGCAGGCCCGTGAAGCTGAGGGCAGCCTGATCCTGGAAGCGCAGGGGAGGGTGGGAGCAGCCCTGACAACGCCGGGACGGGCCAGCACTTCCAGATGGTCCGGGTCCGGCAAGCAAGACGGGAAGGTGTACGAGAGGAACCAGTGCCAAAGCCTCACAAGAGATCCACCGGCCCCAAACCTGGCGGACATGGGCCGGAGCGCAGCGCACGCCCGCAAGGGCGACTCCGAAGCTGGTTAGCGTCGCCAGCCAGGAGGCCACGAGGAAAGCCTGCGGCGTACTCGTGGCGATGCTGCTGGGGCAGAGCCGGACACCTCATCCGTCTACCGGTGCGTGGTGAACGTGGGAACCATCCCGGACCCGCCCTTCCCACCGGCCATCCAGGCCGGTGGCGGGCAGGCCCGCTGTCGGCCGGTGGGCCGGGATGGGACGGAGCCCCCGTAGTAGTCCGAGGTCGGGAAAGCCGACCACATGGCCAAGGGGGGCAGCGAGTCCGCAGTGGAGGAATGCTATGTCAGGAGGCCGTTGGTGAACACCGACGAACCGTGGCCCAGCCTCGATGAGGCCGAGTCCCGGGTACTGAGAATCCAGACCAAGCTGCACCAGTGGGCGACCGATGATCCCGGCCGCCAGTTTGACGACCTTTACAACCTCGTCTCCGACCCCGCCTTCCTTGTGGTTGCGTGGGATCGGGTCAGGGGCAACAGGGGGGCACGGTCCGCCGGGGTCGATGGGGTGGCACCTCGCTCCATCCTCTTCGGCACGGCATTGCTCGCCGGGCTGCGAGCCGAGCTCAAGGCCCGGAGGTTGAGCCCCGCGCAGTGGTGTGCGGACCGTCGGCTGCGACAGTCTCCGCATCAACCTGAGCTCACCGCGTTGCTCCGGTCAGCTCCTGTGCATTGATAGTGCGGAAGTTGTTGGATTGCAAGCATTCTGCGGGCGCGCGCGTCAATGCAGCGCTCCCGGGCGCGCTGTCGAGACGCGGAGCGCGGCTCGGTCAGTCAGCAACACTCGCCGCGAGCGCTGGTGAGACCCGCTGCTCCTCGGCCAGAGCCGGGCTCGCCATCGCGTTCATGTAGCGGCGGGCGACCTGCCACTCGTCGGTCTGCTCGGCAAGCAGCGCCCCGACGAGGCCGATGACGGCCTTGCGGTTCGGGAAGACCGTCCTCGCTCTCCATCTCGATGTCATGGTGGTCCTCAGCCCAGTCGTCTCCGATGAACATCACCGTGGGCACTCTCCTTTCGATTCGGCCGGCTTGATCACAGCACCCGGAGACGCCTGCAACCTAATGATCAAGTGCTCACGCAGAAGCGGGCACGACATCCCATCAGCAGTCCAGTCAACCGGCGAACCGGCGGGCGCACGATCGGTCAATAGGCCTCAAAGATGGAGCCCGGTTCCGTGAGTGCTGACCCGTCGATCGCTGCTGGGCTGAGCCTCCCATAGAAGACCCGGCTCCCCTCATTAGGTTCCGTCTCGCGCGGCTGCCCAGGTCGCGTCCTGCGTCAGCGGGCACCAGGTGGCACCGTCACGGCGAATCGCTCAGGCCGAGCGCCGTCCGGCGAGTCGCGCTGCGATGTCCTCGGCGAGACGCGGCAACGCCTCCATGGCCGCCGCCCAGACTGCATCGGACGCAACCGGCGGACGCTGGCGTTCGAGCGCGAGCCGCTCGACGATCCACTGCCGTATGAGCGTGCCGCTGGCCACACCCCGCTCGCTCGCCACGGTGGCGACGGCGTCGAGGACCTCCACCGGCATCCGCAGGGCGAAGGTCGACATCGGCTCGCCATCGCGGGCCCGCCTCGACCGCAACACGCGGCCCGCCGTGGCGATCTCCTCCGAGCGGTCCGCCGTCTCGTACCAGTCCCGCTCGTCGGCTAGTGGATCGTGCTCATGCATCGTCTGCAACCTTCCGATCGAACGCCCGTCGCTCGGCGTCGCTCATCGGCCTCGCCGTGACCACGTAGGCGAGACCGAGCGACGTCGGCCGCTCGGTGACCACCATGAGATGTCGCCCCGCCTCCGTGCGGCCGAAGAGCTCGAGGCGGCCCGCCCGGTGGCGGTTCGACTCGACGGCGACGAGCGGTCCAGCACCGAGAACGACCTCGTCGACCTCTGCGGCGCGCACGTCGTGACGAGCGATGTGCGCGAGGTTGTGATCGTCCCAGAGAAGCTCGGTCACCTCCTCCACCCGCCAAGCGTAGCGCGCCGTATGGCGTCGCCATACGCGTTCTCGAGCCCCCTCGCCGGAAGGACTCGGACAGGAGCCGGGCGCCCCGCCCACGCCGACCCGTCGCCGTGCGCGATTCGTGCGCGATCGAGCGCGCACGGAGGGTCAATCATGGCAAATAGTGGCCAATACAGATAGGCCGTGAACTGCTCTTTCGCGTTTTCGAGCAGCTCAGCTGACCCCCCAGATCTCCCTTTCAAGGCGGAAACACGGGTTCGAATCCCGTTGGGGGTGCGTGCCATCTGCCCAGCTCACAGGCGGTTCACCGCTGTTGGCCGAAGGACCCGCGGAGGCGGCGTGCGCGATCGGGAAACGCGGCGTCGGGCGCCCTTGCTCGCCGCCAGGGCGGCAAGTGCGTCGGCGATCGCATGATCGCGATGTTTGGTCGCGTGCTGATCGCGAAGGGCGGTGGGTCGGTTCGCACGGCCACGGCGCCGCATGAGCGCGGCCAAGGAGGCGCCTGACGAGGCCGCCCAGGTGAGTCCGCTGTGACCAAGGTCGTGGTCGTGGAGGTCCGGGCGTCCGATTGCCCGACGGAGGCGCCGCCACACCACAGGGAGTGCCAGAGGGAAAGAGCGGTCATCTGCGATCATTTCGTTAGGCTCATAAAGACGTCAGCGCGACGATCAGGGGGAGCTCCGGGATGGTGCAGACGGGCGTCTTGGAACACACGATGTTCGTCTATCGCGATGGCCGAGAGCTCGCCGAGACCGTTGCACCGGTCGTACGCGATCACCTGAACGCAGGACAACGGGTCGTCGTCAACATCCCAGGCGAGCGCATGACGGCCCTGCAGGCCGCGTTGGGCCGAGCTGCCAATAGCATCGAGTGGACTGACACCTACGCCTGGAGGCCGCATCCTGCGCGACGCCTCCACGCGATCGAGCAACTCGTCGAGGTGCAGCGGGCGCGCAAAGGCCAGAAGGTCCTCTTCGTCGGTGAGTGCGCGTGGCCACCGTCCCCCGAGGTGCTGGTGCGAGAGTGGGAGCGCTTCGAGGTGATCTTGAGCGCAACGCTCACCGGCGCGCCGGCGTCAATGCTCTGTCTTTATGACGCGAGTGTGCTCGCCCGTTCGATCATCGAGCGCGCCCGACAGACGCATCCTCAGCATGGCTGTGGGTGCACGATCGCCAACCCTCGCTATGTCGACACCGTCACCGCACTCAAGAGCCTCGCACCCGAGGATCTTGAGGTGCCTTGGCACGCAACTCGCCTCACGCGGGTCCGCGAGGCGCGTGCAGCGCGAGCATTCGTCGCCAACCAGCTGGTGAGCTCGAATCTGCGGCACGACCAGCGCGAGGACCTCATTGTCATCGCAAGCGAACTTGTCGCAAACTCTTTGAAAGCCGATGCCGACGAAGTCAGCGTGGCGGTCTGGGCGAGCGACGACGGCGTCGCGCTCCAGATCGACGATGACGGCCAAGGCATCAGCGATCCCTTCGCCGGCTACCATCGCCCGGAACGAGACGCCACCGGTGGCCGTGGGCTTTGGATGGCCCGACAGCTCTGCGACGTCGTGGAGATCTCCAGCCGACCGCGCCACACCGCGGTGCGGGCGCTCCAGGTCCCCGGTCTGTTTTCGCGGGCCTCGAGCACCTAAAGCGAGCTCGGGAGAGCTCTTGAGCGGGGCCGACTCGCGCGCCGCATCACCGACTTGGCGGCGGAGAACGCTCGCGGCCGCGCAGAGCATCCGAACATGCTTGGCAGCATGATTCAGCACCGAGCGGGATCTCCGCCATGTTTTGGGGCTCGCCTGAATTCGCCAACCGAGCCGGTCCGCCGCCTACGCGGCCGAATCTTGCGCTGGAAGCTCGCTCGTGCAATGCAGGCAGCGGCGCGCGGCGAGCGGGAGGTCGCTCGAAAGGCAGTACGGGCAGGTCTGAGTGGGCGCGGGCTGCCCGAACACGGCATTGCCTTGCCGGGCCTGGGCGCGTCGGTAAGGGGAGACGATGAAGACGTAGATGACGACCATGAAGATTATGAAGTAGACGATCGCCGAGATAAAAGCGCCGAAATTCATGAAGGTTGTCGCGCTGCCCTTCGCGCCCAGCTGAACACCGAGCTTCACCGAATGAGAACCCGAGGCGCGGTTGACGAGCGGGTCGATGAGATTGATCGTGAACGCCTGGATCAGCGTGCTGAACGCCAGGGCGACAACCAAGCCGGTCGCAGTGACGACAATACTCCCATGGTTGAGGAAGTTCTTGAATCCCTTCAACATTGCTTCTCCTCCTCGACAGGCGGTCGCCCGCGCGCGGTTCTCCGACGAGCATGCCAAATACGCGCTTGCCGTGCAGGCTTCAGCCGGAAAAGCGACTCCTGTTCCAGCGCGCGAGCACAGAGGCGTCCACGCAGCCGGTCCGGCGCTGCCACTACAGTTGCGGTCGATGCGGGGCGCTGTCGGACCTGAGCTCAGTGCCCGGTGATCAAGTACCTCGGCTCCAAGCGACGCCTCGTCCCCGTACTGAGCGAACTGCTGACGCGCTCGGGCGGGACCACAGCCCTCGATCTGTTCACCGGGACCACGCGCGTGGCGCAGGCGTTCAAACAAGCGGGCGCGTTCGTAACGGCCGTCGACACCGCCCGCTACAGCGAGATCCTCGCGCTCGCACACGTCGCCACGGACCCGCAGAGCATCTCGATGGATCGCCTCGAAGGCGAGCTTGTCCGCCTCAACCTCCTTCGCGGCCAGCCCGGCTATTTCACGGAGACATTCTGCATCAAGTCCCGGTTCTTCCAGCCGCCGAATGGGGAACGCATCGACGCGATCCGTGACACGATCGAGGCGGAGCTCAAGGGGGACCCGATCTATCCGCTCGCGCTCACCAGCCTCATCGAGGCGGCCGACCGGGTGGACTCCACCGCCGGCGTCCAGATGGCGTACATGAAAGCGTGGGCACCACGCTCATATCGGCCGCTTGAGCTACGGGTGCCCCAGCTGTGGCCAGGGCGCGGCGCCGCACGGCGCGCCGATGCGCTCGAGGCCGCGCGCAACTTGCCGACCGTCGACTTCGCGTATCTCGACCCGCCCTACAACCAGCACCGCTACTTCACGAACTATCACGTCTGGGAGACCCTGGTGGCCTGGGACGCCCCCGAACACTACGGCGTTGCCTGCAAGCGGATCGACAGCCGAGACCCTGCGACAAAGAGCGTGTACAACCAGAAGCGCTCGATCGGCGCAGCGCTGCGCGAGCTGGTGGCAACGGTTCGCGCCGAGACGCTCGTCGTCTCCTACAACGATGAGGCGTGGCTCGAACTCGAGGAGCTGGTCGAGCTCTGTGCCGTGCGCGAGGCCGTCGTGGTGCTCTCCTTTGACTCCAAGCGCTACGTCGGGGCACAGATCGGGATCCACAACCCAGAGGGCAAGAAGGTGGGCAAGGTGTCGCATCTGCGCAACCGCGAATACCTCGTGGTGAGTGGGCCACGTCGGCTCATTGAGCACATGACCGCTCCCTTTTCCTCCGCGCGGGTCGCGCCCTCGGTTCAGGGCAGCGGGAGCGGCGGGGGTACCGAGGCAAGGCGCGCGTCCGCGTCCGCGTCGTCGTCCTCGAGCTCCGCAGCGACGCGGGCCCGCACCGCCGCTTCATAGCCGGCGAGCTCGGCTTCGACCGCCTGCGTGTCCCAGCCGAGCAGGGACGACATCACGGCGGCCGCGGCGGGCGCGGCGGCGAGGGCGCCATCTCGCCGTTCCATGGCAAGGCGCGTGCGACGCTCCAACACATCCTCGAGATGTCGGGCCCCCTCGTGGGAGACGGCATAGGCGACCTCCGCGTCGAAGTAGCCGCCGGCTTCCTCGATCAGCGCAAGATGGTCGCATCCCGAAAGCACCTCCTCGGCAAGCGAGCCGTAGCGTCCGACGAGCCGTTCGGCCTGCGCACTCTCAAAGCCAGACTGTGCGAGGCGATGCGTGAGGTCATCAAGCTCGGAGCGGCTTGCGGCGCCGACAATGGGCACGCGGGCGGTAACCGAGGGACCGACACCAAGGTGCCCGTGCTCGACCGCCGCGTCGACCGCGTCCTTCGCCATCACACGGTAGGTGGTCAGCTTGCCGCCAGAGATGAGCACGAGACCGGGTCTCGGCCGGTTGACGGCATGTTCGCGCGAGAGCTTCGTGGTCTCGTCTCCTGCGCCCGCGATCAGCGGGCGCAGGCCGACATATACGGCCTCGACATCAGCCCGCTCGAGTGGCCTGGCGAGGGTCGGATTGAGCGTGGCAAGCAGATACTCGACGTCGCGATTCGTCGCCGCGGGTCGGGCCAGGGCGTGCCGCCAGGGCGTGTCGGTCGTGCCGATGATCCAGTGCGCCCCCCACGGGAGAACAAAGAGCACGCTCTTTTCGGTCGGAAGGATGAGGGCGCGCTGAAGATCGAGGCGCTCGCGCGGCACCACGAGGTGGACCCCCTTGGACGGCCGCACGGCCATCGCCCGCTCGACGCCAACGAGCGACTCGAATGCCTCCGTCCACACGCCCGTCGCCGAGAGCACCACCCGCGCTCGAACGGCGATGCTCTCGCCGTCCTCGGTCGAGCGCACGACCGCACCGGTGACCGCCTCGCCCTCGCGCTTCAGTTCAACCACCTGCATTCGGTTGAGCGCCATGGCCCCGTAGCTGGCGGCTGTCCGCACCACCGAAAGGGTCAGGCGCGCGTCGTCGACCTGCGCGTCGTAGTACTGGACGGCGCCGACGTAGCGATCCGTCGCGAGCGCGGGAGCAAGCGTCCGGAGCTTGCGGCGCGAGAGCTGGCGGTGCATGGGGAAGGTGGGTCCACCGCCGTTCCGCCGCGCACCGAGGCGGGCCAAGACGTCGTAGAGCAGAACCCCGCTTCCCACATAGGCGCGCTCGAGGATCCGGCGGCGCAGCGGGTACAGGATCGGCAGCGGCTGTATGAGATGCGGCGCGAGTTCGCTGAGCAACGAGCGCTCAGCGAGCGCCTCACGGACGAGGGCGAAATCGTACATCTGGAGGTAGCGCAAGCCTCCGTGGACGAGTTTGGAGGAGCGGCTTGATGTCCCCGCCGCCCAGTCTTGTGCTTCGACAACGGCAACTTTCAGCCCACGGCTCGCCGCGTCGAGGGCGGCCCCGGCGCCGACGATTCCGCCCCCCACGACGAGGAGGTCCAGCGGCTCGCTCGCCAGCCTGGCGCGCTCCTCGCGCTGGCGCTCAGGCGAGAGCGCCGATGAGGCAGTCGGATGAACAAGGGTCACGGACTATGCCTCCCAGTCGAGCGCCCGGCTGACCGCGGCGTCCCAGCGGCGGCGGGCTAAGGCGCGCGTGTCCTCCG
>JAJZKA010000044.1 GCA_021809805.1 Actinomycetes bacterium | reverse complement strand
AGGCGGATCGGTGACGGTGCGGTGGAACTCGTGGCCGCGCAGCGCGGTGCCGGCCTCGCCGAAGGGACTGGGCGAGCGTGTCGTGGCGCTGCGGTAGCCGAGCGTGAGCCGGTCAGTCATCCGGGCGTCGACGCCGGGGAGGGCGCGGGCCATCGGGAGACCGTCGAGCGACTCGCAGAGCAGGAGCAGGCCGCCGCACTCGGCCCAAGTCACGAGTCCGGCGCGGACCGCCGCGCCGAGCTCGTCGAGGAGCGGCCGATTCGCCGCCAGCTGTTCGCCGAAGATCTCGGGAAAGCCGCCGCCCGCGTACAGGCCAGCGCAGCCCGCTGGGAGTCGAGGGTCACCCAGCGGGTCGAAGGCGACGAGCTCGGCGCCGGCCTGCTCGAGCAGGGCCAGATTCTCTGGATAGACGAAGCTGAACGCTGGGCCCGCGCAGACGGCGAGGCGCACTCGTCCAACCGGACGGGCCGCCGGGGGTGGTGGGACCTGGCGGACCGGGGCGCTGCGCGCCACGCGGAGCAGGTCATCGAGATCGACGGCGCCGTCGATCAGCTCCGCGAGAACGTTGAGGGAGCGCTCGACCTCGGCGGGATGCTCAGCCACGGGGATCAGTCCGAGATGGCGCTCCCGCCACGCGAGCCGGTCGTCTCGGGCAAGTGTGCCGAGGACCTTTACGCCAAGCGGTGCGAGGGCGTCCCGGAGTAATCGGGCGTGGCCTTCACTTCCGACCCGGTTGAGGACGACCCCGGCAATCTCGACCTCGGGGTCGAACGTGCGAAATCCGTGCACGAGCGCAGCGACCGATCCGCTCATCGCCGAGGCGTCGACGACGAGCACGACGGGCGCCGAGAGGACTCGGGCGACCTCGGCGGTGGATCCGGCGGCACCTGCACCGTCGCCGTCGAAGAGCCCCATAACGCCCTCGACGACGAGGAGCTCGGCATCCTCACCGGCTGCGGCGGCAAGGCTCGCGAGGAGATCGGTGCCGTGCAAGGTGGGGTCGAGCGAGCGGCCGGGACGACGGACGGCGAGGCGGTGGTAACCGGGATCGATGAAGTCGGGTCCGACCTTGGCTGCAGCGACGCGCACTCCCCGCCGGTAAAGAGCGGCCATGATGCCGGTCGCGACCGTGGTCTTGCCGACCCCAGAGTGGGTACCGGCGACGATGATGCGAGCGCACAGGAGGGGCATGGGCCCAGCCTCGCGCGCCAAGGCCCGGCCAGACATCGAGCAAGCTGGCACCATGACCGACGCCCTGAGGCCGTACGTGCGATGAGGATGCTGCTCGGTCTGCAGGGCGAAGAGCGCCTTTCCGCCACGCTCGAGCAGGTTTCGGCGCGGCTGGCCTACCTGCGTTGGACGCTCGAGCCGCCCGGTGTTGTCGCTCCAGGGAGCGAGCCGTGCGACGGCGACTGGCTTGCCTGCGATGAGCTCGTCACGACACCGGATTGGTTGAAGCGGGTGGTCTTGGCGACGGGCCGCCAGCTCGGCACCGGATCGCCAGCGGTTGCCTCCTCGCTATTCGTGCTCGGTTATGCCTACCGGGTACTCGTCTTCGCCGTCGCCGGCCTCACCGTCGGCGGGGTGGTGCCACCATCTGACGCGCCGTCGATGGCGGTGGGCCTCGCCCGCGCCAGGCCGTCGCTCGTCGGCTATCGCCGCGGTGGTGTAGTGGACCTCGAGCTGAGGCCGGACGTCCTTTCTCACGCGCTCTCCGAGCCAGCGCTGCGAGAGGCGGCGCTCGAGGTGCTCTTTGAGCACGCGATCGCCGGCCACCTCCGCCTGCTCGTCGAGGCGATGACGGCCCAGGTCCGCGTGGGGCGCCGCTTGCTGTGGGGAAACGTGGCCGCTTCGGCGGCGGTGGCATTTCGGACAATGGAGGGACTCCTCGGACCCTGGGTCCGCCCGCTCGGCGAGGCGTTCTTCGCGCAGGCACCCGCCGAGCTACAGGGCCAGGGCAGCTTCCTCCTGGTCGAAGTCGACCGGCGTCACGGGTGGTTCTGGGAGCGCACGAACTGCTGTCTCAACGATTGCCTGCCGCAGAAGATCCGCTGCGGTGACTGCAGCAAGACGCCGGTCGAGGAGCGCCGGGCTGCCTATCGAAGGTCGCTCCTTTCGAACAAAGAGTGCCAGGAGCGCTGCTGATATTGCCTCGCTCAAATCTCTCGGTCGAGATTGCGCACCGATGCGACCATCTCGAGGGCCGCAACGGCGGCGTCTTCGCCGTGATTGCCGAGCAGACCGCCAGACCTTGCACGCGCCTGTTCGATCGTGTCCGTGGCGAGGACGCCGAAGATCACTGGCACGCCGGTGTCGAGAGCGACGCGGGCGATCCCTGACGCAGCTGCTTGAGCGACGAGCTCGTAGTGTCCGGTTTCCCCCCGGATGACCGCGCCAAGGGCGATCACGGCGTCAAAGGCGCCTGATCTCGCGAAGCGTTGTGCCACGAGTGGGAGCTCGAAGGCCCCTGGCACGAGCTCTGTCGCGATGTCGTCCTCGCTGACGCCCAGCTCGACAAGGCGGTGGCGTGCCGCAGCGAGGAGGGAGTCCGTGATCTCTTGGTTGAAACGGCTGCAGACGATGGCGATGCGGAGCCCACTCCCATCGGCGTGGCGCCTTCGGGGACGTTCAGCCGACATCGTTGGCTGAGGCGTCGAGGGATGGATCGGCAAGGAGATGACCGAGGCGGACGCGTTTTGTGTGCAGATAGCTGCGGTTCTCCTTTGTTGGGCGGATCTCGAGCGGGACCCGCTCTGTGATCTCGAGTCCGAAACCGCCGAGGCCTCCTCGCTTTGCCGGATTGTTCGTCATGAGCCGTATCTTGCGCACCCCGAGATCGAGGAGGATCTGCGCGCCGATGCTGTACTCGCGACTGTCGATCGGCAGGCCGAGCTCGATGTTCGCGTCCACGGTGTCAAAACCCCTGTCTTGCAGCTCATAGGCGCGCAGCTTGTGCGCGATCCCGATCCCGCGGCCCTCGTGACCGCGCAGGTAGACGACGACGCCAACTCCGGCATCGGCGACCTGGGCCATCGCCTGTTCGAGCTGTGACCCACAGTCACAGCGAAGTGACCCGAAGACGTCACCGGTCAGGCATTCGGAATGCACGCGCACGAGCACGCTGTCGTGCGCGCTCGGCACGCCAGTGACGAAGGCGAGATGGGTCTCGTGCTCGATCACGCTCTCGTACGCGTAGCAAGTGAACTCGCCGGCTCGCGTCGGAAGGCGCGCCCGCGCCACCTGACGCACCAGCGTCTCGCTTCGGCGGCGATATGCGATGAGGTCGGCGATCGTGACGAGCAAGAGGCCGTGGCGGCCGGCGAAAGCTTCGAGCTCTGGTCGGCGCGCCATCGACAGTCCATCCGCGCTTACCACCTCGGCGAGCACGCCGGCCGGCGCGCGTCCCGCGAGACGAGCGAGGTCGACAGCTGCCTCGGTGTGGCCGGCGCGACACAGCACCCCGCCTTCGCGGGCACGGAGCACGTGGACATGGCCCGGTCGGGCGAGGTCGAGCGCGCGGGTGGACAGCCCCGCGAGGCAGCGGATCGTCGTCGCCCGGTCAAAGGCCGAGATGCCCGTCGTCGTGCCCGCCACTGCGTCGACGGTGACCGCGAAGGCTGTTCGCTGAGACTCGGTATTGCGCGTGACCATGAGCGGGAGCTCGAGCTCGTCTGCGCGCGCCTCGTTCAACACGGCGCATATCAGCCCCGAGGTGTGGCGCACGAAGAAGGCGATCTTCTCGGGCGTCACCGCGTCAGCCGCGAGGATGAGGTCACCTTCGTTCTCCCGGCCCTCGTCGTCGAGGACGACCACGATCTCGCCGCGTCCGATCGCGGCGATCGCCGCTTCGATCGATGCGGTGCCGACACTCATGGCGCTCCTTTGCGGAGGTAGGGAGACGGCGCGCCGGCGTGGACCAGCCGTTCGACGTACTTGGCCACGACGTCGACCTCCAGATTGACGAGCTGACCCGTCGCTTTTCGAGCAAGTGTCGTCGCGCGGGCGGTGTGCGGGATGATCTCGATACGTACGAGTCCTGAGTTGGCGGAAACGACGGTCAGGCTGCAGCCGTCGACAGCGAGCGATCCCTTCTCGACGATGTAGGGGTGAAGCGCAACCGGGACCTCGATCGCGAGATGCGGCGCCGGCTCGGCGATGCGGCCGGTTGCGTCGACGTGGCCTTGCACGAGGTGGCCGCCGAGACGGTCGCCGAGCGCCATCGGGCGCTCCAAGTTGACGTGCTCACCAGGCTCGAGTTGTCTGAGGTTCGTGCGCGCGAGCGTCTCGTCGAGGGCGTCGATCGCGAACGAAGCGCGGTCACACTCGACGACGGTGAGGCAGCACCCGTTCACCGCGACTGAGTCCCCGAGCGACAACCCGGTGAGCACGCTTCGGGCGCCAAAGCAAAGACGCGTCGTCGCGCCGGTGCGGGTGCTCGATAGCAACTGTCCGACTTCCTCGACGATTCCGGTGAACATCAGGGAGCCGCCATCGGAAAGCTGACGGCATCGGGCCCATCATGAGCTGCGGCAGCGCCCGGGACGAGATCAATGCGAAGGTCTGCGCCGAGGCGCGTGACTCCAACGATGCTCCCTCGCCAAAGCTCTGCCATGTTCGCCGCGCCCGGTCCGGCGAACATCGGGAGGCCGTCGTCACCACCAAAGAGCGCCGGAGCGAGGTAGAGGACGTAACGGTCGATGAGACCGGCACGGTGGAATGCCCCGGCCACCGTCGCGCCCCCTTCTACGAGGAGCTGGAGGATGCCGCGTTCGCCGAGCTCGTCGAGCACCGCGTCCAGGTCGCCACCCACCGAGAGCGCCGGTTGGACCCGCGAGCCGGGAGGGATCCGGCCGAGCACCACACGCAACGGCGAAGTGCCCGGGACGTCGCGCACCGTGAGGAGCGGGTCGTCCGCTCGCAGCGTCCCCGCGCCGACGAGCACGGCGTCGCTCTCGGCTCGGAGACGCTGTGCATCCGCGCGCGCCGCCGCGGCGGTGATCCACGCGCTCGTCCCGTCCCGCGCCGCGATCTGACCATCGAGCGAGGCGGCGAGCTTCACGATCACGAACGGGCGGCCCGTTCGGCGGTGTTTCAGATAGGGGGCGAGCTGGGCTTCGACCGCTTTCCGAGCGACCCCGAACTCGACCTCGATCCCCACGGCGCGCAGTGCCTCAAGACCGCGGCCGTTGACCCGCCGATCGGGGTCGAGCGTCCCCACGACGACGCGGCCGACCCCGGCCGCGATCAGCGCGTCGGTGCATGGCGGGGTGCGGCCGTGGTGGGCGCACGGCTCGAGGGTGACGTAGGCGGTCGCGCCTCTCGCCGCCGCCCCGGCGGCGCACAACGCGGCGATCTCCGCGTGTGGGCCGCCCGGCGGTGCGGTCGCGCCTTCGAAGACGCGCCCGTCGGTGGCGACGAGGCGGCAGCCGACCCACGGGTTCGGCGAACTGTCCGCCCTCACCCGGCTCGCGAGCTCGAGCGCGGCGTGCATGTGGGTGCTGGACTCCCCACCCAGCGCGGCATCCGCATGGCTCACCAAAGCCTCATCCACCCTCAGCACACCATTTGCTCAAGAAACGGTCTGATAGAGCGTGCTGCGCTGGCGAAGGGGGCGACCGAGCGGGGCGACGAGTGCTTCGAAGTCCTCGCGTTGGAGGCCCTGACCGTGGCTTGCGCCCGCGGCGCGGCTGATGTTTTCCTCCATCAGGGTGCCGCCGAGGTCGTTCACCCCGGCCTGGAGCAGTTGGCGGACGCCGTCCACGCCGACCTTCACCCAGCTCGCCTGGATGTTGTCGATGAGGCCCCGGTAGGCGATGCGGCCAACCGCGTGCATGAGGAGCACCTCACGAAATGTCGGGCCGCGTCGCGACCGCCGCTGCAGATAGAGCGGGGCGGCCATGTGAACAAAAGACAAGGGGACGAACTCGGTGAAGCCTCCCGTGCGCCGCTGCAGCTCGCGGGTCCGAACTAGATGACGGGACCAGTGCAGCGGGCTTTCAACCGTGCCGTACATGATCGTGACGTTCGATGCGAGCCCTACGCGATGGGCGGTCTCATGGGCGACCAGCCACTCTTCGGTGGTGATCTTGTCCGGGCAGATCTGTCGACGGATCTCGTCATCAAGAATCTCCGCAGCGGTGCCGGGAAGCGAGCGCAGTCCCGCGTCGCGGAGACGCAACAGGTAGTCACCGAGCGGCTCTCCGAGCCGTCGCGCGCCCTCGGTGACCTCGAGTGCGGTGAAGCCGTGCACGTGCATGCCCGGCACGGCACTGAGCACCGCCTTCACCACCTCGACGTAGTAGTTGCCGTCGAAGTTGGGGTGGATGCCGCCCTGAAGCGTGACCTCAGTCGCTCCTCGCTCCCACGCTTCGAGCGCGCGCTGGGCGATGTCCTCGTGGCTGAGCAGGTAAGGCGCGCCGCGCAGGTTGAGCGAGAGCGGGCCCTTTGAGAACCCGCAGAAGCGGCACTTGTAGGTGCAGACGTTGGTGTAGTTGATGTTGCGGTTGTTGACCCAGGTCACCGTGTCGCCGACGGTGTCGCGTCGCAACTCGTCGGCGCATTCGGCTACCGCGGCGACCTCTTGGCCGCGGGCCGAGAAGAGCGCGACGAGCTCCTCGATGCCGACTTCCTGCCCGAGGCGGATACCTTCTAGCACTTCGCGCACCGGGCCCGCGGTGCGACCCTTCGCGGGCACGAGCACAGATGGCGTGCCCGGTGCCCCCGAGTACCAGGCGGTGGAGCGCTCGCCGGCGAGGAGGACCTCGACGTCATCGCCGACGGGTCGCGTCGCGGCCACCTTCTCGGGAAAGAATGTGCCGGGATCGTCGCGTCCAAGACTCTCGGCGTCGGAGCGGTCGAGGACGGCGAAACGCACGGCCTCGTCGAGCCAGTGCTCCGGATGGCGCGCGAACTCCGGATAGATGCACAGACGCGGCGCGAGACTGTGGGCGGCCGCTTCAGTCACCTCGCGGAGGCGATCGAGGCTTGGCCAGGCGCGCTCGGGGTTCACGTGATCGACGGTCACCGGCGAGATCCCGCCCCAGTCGTCGATGCCCGCCGCGAGCAACTCACCGAAGTTTTCCGCCAGGTTCGGCGGTGCCTGAAGGTGGATCTCCTCAGGAAGGATCAGGCGGGCAGCGGCGATGCTCCAGCGGTGCTCGTCGGTCGGACAGCGCGGCGCCTCGCGCATCGCCGTGCCCCGCTTTGGAAGGAAGTTCTGAACGATCACCTCTTGGATGTGGCCGTAGCGGGCGTGGCTCTTGGCGATCGCTCGGAGGGCTGCGAGGCGGTCGGCGCGGCGCTCGCCAATGCCGACGAGGATGCCCGTCGTGAAGGGCACGGCGAGGCGTCCGGCGGCCTCGAGGGTGGCGAGGCGGCGCTCGGGCGCCTTGTCGGGTGCCCCTTGATGACACGCGAGGGTCGGGTCGAGGCTCTCGAGCATCATCCCCTGGCTCGGCGCAACGGCGCGCAGCTTCCCGAGCTCTTGTTCATAAAGCGCCCCGGCGTTTGCGTGCGGTAAGAGACCGGTCTCTTCGAGGACGAGCTTCGCCATCGCCACGAGGTAGTCGATCGTGGAGACATAGCCGCGCTGCTCGAGCCAACGCGCCGCGACCTCATAACGCAGCTCCGGTCGTTCGCCCAGCGTGAACAGCGCCTCGTGGCAGCCGGCGCGCGCCCCATCACGGGCAATCGCGAGCACCTCGTCTTCGACCAGGTAGGGGGCCGTAAGCCTTGCCGGTGGTTTGGCGAAAGTGCAGTAACCGCAGCGGTCTCGGCAGAGCTTGGTCAGCGGGATGAAGACCTTTGGCGAGTACGTGACACGCGAGCCGAATGCGCTGTCGCGAACGGCGCGTGCGCCAGCGGCGAGCTCGTCGAGTGACGCGTGCAGCAGCTCGTCGTCGGTTGGCATGCCGGAAGGCTAGCGAGAGTCAGTTTCTAATGCGAACTGACTTGCCCTCGCAGTACCCTCAGGCGTGACCAGCGCCTCGCCTCGGCCGTTCGACTCCATCGGCAGGACGCTTGATCTCGTCGGTGACCGCTGGACGATGCTCATCATTCGCGACGTATTTCGCGGACTCCATCGCTTCGAGGAACTGCGGAGTGAGCTCGGCATCGCTCGGCCAGTGCTGTCCGATCGCCTCTCCAAGCTGGTAGACGGTGGCATCCTGGCCAGGGTTCCCTACGAGGAACACCCGCCTCGTTACGAGTACCAGTTGACCGAAATGGGTTTCGAGCTCTCTCCGGCCCTTGTCGCACTGATGCGGTGGGGCGATCGTTGGCTCGCTGGCGGTGAGACGGGCGTCGTTCTCTGCCACGGCACCTGCGGGACGGAACTTGAACAGGGGTTTTGGTGCCCGACCTGCGTGAAGACGTTTGGTCCGCGCGCGATCAAGAGCCGTCTCCAGCCAACTCGCCCAGGGCGGCGAGCAAAGGGAGCGCCGGCGCCGCTTTCTTGAGGCGACTGAGGTCGCCGAGCGCGGACGACGAACGCGACTCCGCAGGCGCACGATAAAGACCTCGATGAGGAGGCCGCGGTGGCATCGTCGACACCACAAGGCTGTCCGTCAACGCGCGCCAACTCCAAGCTGCACCGACGTGCGTCTCGATGCAGCCGCGAAGGACGCCGGAAAGGTGGGAACGCATGTCAGGCGCCCCGGTGACGAGGGGCCTTCACGGTCGACTCGCTCGAGGTGGCGTCACAGCGCAGACGTCGTCGGCCATCGGCGTCGAACTCCGCGTCGAGAATCCGGTATCGGTGTGCACCAGGACCCCGAGATGAGGTCCCGGCCGTTCTGCTTCTTGGCGGATGCCGACTCCAAGTCCGTCGCCCCTTCCTGTGATGCAGAGACGGTGGAGGCCTGGCAGCAACCAAGCCTCCTTCTCGGGGTCTGTTTCGATGGCGTGGCGATGGCGCACGACCCAAGGGCGCCCAGTTCGTCGCCGGTGAGGTGGTGTGGCCGAGGAGGTGTTGGAGCACCTCGTCTTGGGCGAGGAGGTGCTCTTGGAGCTTGACGACCTCGTGGAGCACCGCGTCGGCGTCGGCGTCGGTGGCCTCAGCGCGCTTGTCGGCGGCGGCGGCGAGCACGTTCTGGCCGACGATGATCACCGAGAGGAGCACCAGCTGGAGGAAGGTCTGTGATACCCAGGACACGAGCGTGACGGCGTTGTGTGAGCTGATGGCTTCGGGGAAGCTCACCAAAGCCAGCGCGGCGAAGGCGTAGGCGCACCACATGGTGCCGACCCCGTTGGTGACCTTCACTGCGAACCACGAGTTGAACCGGGCGATCGGGTTGTCGTGGGGGAGTTGGTCGCTCGCTTTCACCGGTCGTGACGGTTGGTCCAGCTTTTCTTTGGTGCGGTGGTGGGGGACGTAGTCGTAGTAAGACGTAAACGACAGTGCAGCTCAGACGCGAATCCCACTGACAGCGGGACGCGACTGTTCAGACAGTGAGCAGGTCCCGAGCGCCGGTGTCGCTTGAGGGGTGCCGCAGCTTGGACATCGCCCGCGCCTCGATCTGGCGAATACGTTCCCGGGTGAGGTTGAAGTGCTCGCCAACCTCTTCGAGGGTGCGGGGCTCGCCGCGGTCGAGGCCGAAACGTAAACGGAGGATCTCCCGCTCCCGCTCGTCCAAGGGTGCGAGCAGCCGGTTGATCTCGACCGGCAACAGGGCGGTGGCAGCAACCTCGAAGGGCGACTCGGCGGAGCGATCCTCGACCACGTCGCCGAGCTCGGCGTCGCCGTCCTCGCGCAGCGGCTCGGAGAGCGAGAGCGGCTCCGCGCGAAAGCGCAGAGCCTCGATCAGCTTGTCCTCGGGCAGCTCGACCTCCGCACCGAGCTCTGCGAGGGTGGCCGGACGACCGAGCTTCAGCTCGAGGCGGGCCTGCGCCTTCTGGACGCGCGCGAGGGTGTCGCCGGCGTGCACCGGGAGCCGGATCGTTCGGCCCGTGTTGGCGATGCCCCGGGTGATGGCTTGGCGGATCCACCAGGTGGCGTAGGTAGAGAACTTGAAGCCCTTGCGCCAGTCGAACTTCTCGACGGCGTGCATCAGGCCGAGGTTGCCCTCCTGGATCAGATCCAGCAGCGGAAGACCCGAGGCCTGGTACTTCTTGGCGATCGACACGACGAGCCGCAGGTTGGACTGGACGAAGGTTCGCTGGGCGTCCTCGCCGTGGCGCACGCTGCGGCGCAGCTCGCGCCTCCTGGCGGGCGTCAGCTCCTTGCTGTTCTTCTCGAGCTCTTCCTCGGCTTGCCAGCGAGCCTCGATCGCCTGCGCGAGGCGAACCTCGTCATCCTTGGTCAGTAGGGGATACTGACCAATGTCGGTGAGATAGAGCCGGACGAGGTCTTCCTCGTCGCGCTCCACACGCTCCTTCGCCAACGCTCCTCCGGTTTCTCGATCGCCGATGCCTTGTCCCGGCATCGCCCCGGCGAGGTTGAAGCGTGCGACCGCCCCGGGCCGCCGGCTCTCCTCTACCGCCTCGGCGCTCCACTGGGCGCCCATATACCGCTGCTCAGTGTACCGGCCGAGTCAAGGGTCGCTTTCGGGGCGCCGCACACGATGGCCCTGGTCGGAGTGCTGCCCCAAGCGATTAGGGCAAGGCTTGCGCGGTGACGCTCGGCGCATCGTTGCGGGTCAGGGGGCCAAAGGGCCCGCCGGATTCGGCAAAGTGGGTCGCGAGCCGGTGCCCGAAAGTGTCGACCTCGTCGCCGCCGGCCAGCTCGGCGCCCTCGGTGCGCACGGCGTTCAGGTCGGCGATGACCCGTTGAAGCACCCGGCGCAGCGGCGCATCCGAGGCTGGGTGGCAGGAGACGAGGCGTTCTCCATAGGCGTGCGCCATCGCTGGATAACACGCATTGACGAGACCGGAGAGAAACATGGCGGGCTGAGCCCCGGCAAGGTGCTCGAGCGCCGCCAGCTGTGCCGGCCCCGCAGGAGCGGTGGATGAGGCGGCGTTGGGCAGTCCGACGGAAACCGGTGCCAGGGCCTCAAAGCACTGGGCGCGCCAGGCATGCGCCCGGGCTGCCGCCGAGCACCACCGCCGTGCTGCACCCTCGAGCTCGAGACAGCGTTCTCCGCAGAGCCCGAACAGGCTCAGTTCGAAATAGCGATAGCGGCCGAGCAGATCGGCGTGCTCGAGCAGGCTGAGTTGCACGCCGTCGCTCAACGTCCCTGCTCCCAGGGACGAAAGCGGCTGGTGATGGGCATGCGGCGGTCCTTTCCGAACGCCCGGCTCGTGACGCGCACCCCCGGCGGTGCCTGGCGCCGCTTGTATTCGGCGCGATCGACGAGTTCGATGACGCGACGCACCGTGGACTCGTCGTGGCCGCGCTCGACGAGCTCACCGACCGATAGGTCGGATTCGACGTAACCCTCGAGGATCGGATCGAGGACGGCGTAGGGCGGGAGCGAGTCTTCGTCGCGCTGGTCGGGACGCAACTCTGCGGAGGGTGCCTTGTCCAAGATGTTCTGCGGGATGAGCGCCGCGCCGGCTCGCGCGTTGCGGTGGGCGCACACCCGGTACACCAAGGTCTTCGGCACGTCGCGGATTACCGCGAAGCCGCCAGCCATGTCCCCATAGAGCGTGGCGTAGCCGACCGCCATCTCGCTCTTGTTGCCGGTCGTCAGTACCAGCCAGCCGAACTTGTTGGAGAGCGCCATGAGGATCGTGCCCCGGCAGCGGGCCTGGAGGTTCTCCTCGGTGAGATCCGCCTTGCGCCCTGCGAACTGCGGTTCGAGCAGGTCGAGGAAGGCAGCGTGTACCGGCTCGATCGAGATGGTCCGGTGGTCAACGCCGAGGTTGGTGGCGAGCGCCGCGGCGTCTTGTAGGGAGTGCGCGCTCGAGTAGCGCGACGGCATCGCCACGGTGTGGACGCGTGCCGCTCCGAGCGCATCGGCGGCGACTGTGGTGACGAGCGCCGAGTCGATGCCGCCCGACAGGGCGATCACGACATCGCCGAAGCCATTCTTCGTCACGTAGTCGCGCACTCCCGTGACGAGCGCTTCGTAGACTTCTTCCGCCTCGCCGAGTGCGGGAGCGAGCGGCGGCTCTCGCCGCTTGGCGGGGGCCGGGCGCGACGGCGAGACGTCGACGATCGCGAGTGACGGCTGGCCGGTCGGTCGGCCGCGTGGCTCGAGGGCGCGGGATCGGTAGGCGGGGCGGACTTCGAGGTCGAAGATCGCGGTCGCCTCGGCGAACTGAGGAACCGAGGCAACGAGGTGGCCGTTCGCGTCGAACACCATGGAACCACCGTCGAAGACGAGCTCGTCTTGGGCGCCGACGAGGTTCACGTATGCGAGCGCGCACGACGCGTCGAGCGCGCGCGTCGACAGCATTGCGGCGCGCTCTTCGTGCACGCCGTAGCGATACGGGGAGGCGTTGATCGCGACGACGAGCTCGGCACCACCCGCCGCCAGGCGACTGAGCGGTCCGAGGGGCGACCAGACGTCCTCGCAGATTGCCACGCCAACCCGCGTTCCGCCGATCAAGAACAGCGGCGAGTCGTTGCGTCCCGGGCTGAACCAGCGGTGCTCATCGAACACCCCGTAGTTGGGGAGGAGCACCTTATGACATATGCCATGTACTATGCCCATGGCGCAGATCGCTGCCGCGTTGTGCAAGTCGACATCGACGTGGGGGTAGCCCACGACCGCCGCGCAGCGCTTCGACGTTGCCGCCACCCGGGCGAGTTGCCTCGTGCTCTCTTCGATGAAGCCGGGCTCCAAGAGCAGGTCCTCGGGCGGATACCCGGTGAGCACGAGTTCCGGGAAGATCGCGAGGTCGCAGCCGGCATCCTCCACTGTCGCGAGCAGCTCGATCACGCGGTCGGCGTTGCCGGCGAGATCGCCGACGGTGGCGTCGAGCTGGCACAGGGCGAGGCGGAGCGATGCCATGACCGCATCGTAGTGAGCCCCCGCGCGCTCTCTCCGCGGCGTCCTGCCGGCTGCGCACCGGCGGAGTTGCTGGAAGACTGTGGAGTGACCTCGCGCGCCGGCGATGCCGCGCGGGTCTCTTACCGGATGGTCCGAGAGCGAGCGAGGCAAGCATGCAGAGCCAGCGCGAGTACGTGCTGAGAACCGTCGAGGAGCGCGGGGTCGGCTTCGTCCAGTTGTGGTTTACCGACGTTCTCGGGATTCCCAAGACGTTCAACATCAGCCCCGCGGAGCTGGAGAATGCGCTGGACGAGGGGATGACCTTCGACGGCTCCGCGATTGACGGCTTCAGCCGGGTTCAGGAATCCGATGTGGTCGCTCGCCCCGATCCAAAGACCTTCCAGATCCTCCCGTTCCGCTCGGCAGGGCGCGCCGTCGCCCGAGTGTTCTGCGACATTGAGAATCTCGACGGCGGGCCCTTCGAAGGAGATCCTCGCCATGTGCTTCGCCGGCAGTTGCAGCGGGCGCACGATGCTGGATACCGCTTCTTCGCCGCGCCTGAGCTCGAGTACTTCTACTTCGCGGACGGGGATCCCGGACATGAGCCGCGACCGCTCGATCGCGGCTCGTATTTCGAGCTCACCGTCGCGGATCTGTCGACCGATTTGCGCAAGACCACCGTCCTCACCCTCGAGGAGATGGGCATCCCGGTCGAATACGCCCAGCACGAGGACGCGCCGAGCCAGCACGAGATCGACCTGCGCTACACCGACGCGCTGACGATGGCAGACACGATCATGACGGTCCGCCTCGTGATCAAAGAGATCGCCCAAGAGCGCGGCGTCCACGCCTCGTTCATGCCGAAACCACTTTCTGGCGTGCAGGGGTCCGGCATGCACACCCACTTCTCGCTCTTCCAGGACGGGAGGAACGCGTTTTTCGATCAGGCCGATCCGCGTGGGCTCTCTGAGGTGGCGCGGCGCTTCATCGCCGGTTTGCTCGTGCACGCCCGCGAGATCACAGCGGTGACGAACCAGTGGGTGAACTCCTACAAGCGTCTGGTCTCAGGCTACGAGGCGCCGGTCAACGTCTCGTGGGCCTACAACAACCGCTCGGCGCTTGTTCGCGTGCCGGCGGTCAAGGTGGGAAAGACCGAGTCGACCCGCATCGAGTACCGCGCCGCCGATCCGGCATGCAATCCCTACCTCGCCTTCGCCCTTGTCCTTGCTGCAGGGCTGAAGGGAATCGAGGAGGGCTACGAGCTGCCTGAGGAGGCCGCCACCAACTTGTTCTTGATGAGCCGCGAGGAGCTGAAGGCCGCCGGGATCCATCCGCTGCCGCGCACCTTGGACGAGGCGGTGAGCGCCATGGAGATCTCCGAGCTCGTGGCGCAGACCCTCGGCGAACACGTCTTCACCTGGTTCATCCGCAACAAGAGGACCGAGTGGGAGGAGTACACCCGCCAGGTGACGCCCTACGAGCTTGAGCGTTACCTCCCCGCGTTGTGAGTGGCGAGCAATGAGTTCCATGGAGCCCTTGTTGTGCTTTCCCGATCCGCCGAAGGCCAGCCTCGCCGAGGCGCTGGCTGCTGCTGGTTATCCCTTCGTGGCGGTACGTGATCTCGTGGCGGCCGAGCGCGAGGAACCCGAGGACGGTTGGACCGGGGCGGTGGTCTCTGCGGTCGAGGACCCTGAGTCCGCGTTCGCCCTCTGTCGGGCGCTGCGAAAGCGGGAGAACCCGCTCGCCCCGTTGCTTGTGCTGATCGAGGCGAGCCAGCTCGGCGAGCTCGAGCTGCGCGATGAGCTTTTCGACGACTTCGCGCTCGTCAGTGCGTCGCGCGAGGAGCTCGAGGGCCGCCTCGCCCACTTGCTCTGGGCGACTGGGCGCGGCAAGCGCCACGAGGTGATCGCCTACGGCCCGCTCGCTCTCAACCTCGAGACCTACCAGGCCGTCGTGGAGGGTCGCCCGCTCGATCTGACCTACATGGAGTACGAGCTGCTCCGTTTCCTCGCCGCGCACCCCGGCAAGGTGTTCACCCGTGAGGTGCTCTTGTCGCGGGTGTGGGGCTATGAGTACTTCGGCGGCGCCCGCACGGTCGACGTCCACATTCGCCGCTTGCGCGCCAAGCTGGGCGAGGAGCACGCGAACCTGATCGAGACGGTGCGGAGCGTCGGCTACCGCTTCGGCCGGGCACGCTGGGCACCGTGAGTCTCACCTCGTCGGGAGCCACTCCGCGGCTCAGCCCCGATGGTGATGCGCCGGTGCAGCCCGTCCGGGGGCGCGCCGGGGGCTCAAGGTGACGGCCAGCGCGTAGGGGCCACCGGGGATGCTGATCGGCGCCCCGACCGAGCGCGTGGCGAGGTTGACCGGCACGAGTTCGCCACTACCGGTGCAGGCGACCCAGGCGGTCGCGCCATTTGGAGTAATCGCAAGGCCGGCTGGGCTTTTGCACAGCGGAATCGGTGTGCCGGCACGTCCGGTCGCGGTGTCGATCGGCACGAGCTCGCCACCTTTGGGCAGCGCACTCAAGGCGACGGTGACCCAGGCGGTGGTGCCGTTCTTGGCAAAGGCGATCGACTGGGGTGGTCCGGGCATCGCGATCGATCCCGCCGCCGCGCCGGTGGCAACGTCGATGGGCGTGATGCTCTCGGAGTTGGCGTTGGCGACGTAAACCACCGAACCATCAGGGCTGACGGCGAGGCTCTCTGGGGCATTGCCGACCTTGATCGGTGTCCCCGCCTTGCCGGTCGCCGCGCTGAAGGGTGTCACGGTGGAGCCGATGACGCCGGACTGACCGGTGATCACCGCACCGGTGTCGGCGACGTAGACCGTGGCGCCATCCGGTGTCACGGCGATGCCCTCGGGACCATCGCCGACCGGGATCGGCGCGCCCACCTTGTCCGTGGCGAGGTTGATCGGCGTGACGGCGTGGCCGATCGGGTTCGTGCCGGCATCGGTGACGTAGGCCGTCTTGCCGTCGGGCGCGATGGCGATCCCTGCCGGACCCGAGCCCGCGCGGATCGGTGCACCCACCTTGTCCGTGGCGAGGTCGATTGGCGTCACCGTGTCGGAGGCATAGTTCGCGACGTAGGCCGTCTTGCCGTCGGGCGCGATGGCGATCGCGGAGGGAAACGCGCCGACCCGCACCGGTGCCGCCTTGCCCGAGGCCCCCTCGGTGAGGTCGATGGGCAGCACCGTGTCGCCATTGCCGAGGTTTGCTCCGGCGCCGATCAGGGTGACCCAGGCGGAGACGTCGGGCGGCAGCGGGGGGAGGGTCGAGGTCGTTGAGCTCGAGGAGGCCGCGGGTGTCCCCGATGAGCATGCCGAGAGCACCAGGCCGAGCGTTGCGAGCAGCCCTCCGGCGGCCGCACTGCGCCTGGCTCGGGGCAGCATCACCCCGTCGCGCCACCAGGGGCGTAGGCCCAAGCCTCGATCTCGACGTGGGCGCCGAGGGGAAGCGCCCCCACGGCGAAGGCACTGCGCGCCGGGCGGTGCTCACCGAACGCGGCGACGTACGCCTCGTTCATCGCCGCGAAGTCGCCGATGTCAGCAAGGAAGACCGTCGTCTTTGCCACGTCGCCGAGCCCGGCGCCGTGCTGGGCGAGCAGCCGGGCAATGCTCTCCACGGCGAGGCGCACTTCCCTGTCGATGGTGCCAGCGGGCGCGCCGTCTTTGAGTCCGAGCTGGCCCGAGCACACGACCCAATCGCCGGCGCGTCGCGCCGGCGTGTAGGGCCCGATGGCGGGTTGGTGCTGTTCGGTCATTGCCTAGCTGAACGAGGAACCGCAGCCGCAGGTGCGGGTGGCATTCGGGTTCGAGATGTGGAACCCGGCGCCCTGCAGGCCGTCGCGGTATTCGAGCGTGGAACCCTTCAGCAGCTCGGCGCTCTCAGCGTCGACGACCACCTTGACGCCGCCGAAGGTGCGCATGATGTCATCGTCGGCAACTTCGGAGTCAAAGAACATGTCGTAGCTGTAGCCAGAGCAGCCGCCGGGGCGCACCGCGACGCGCAGTGCGAGATCCTCAGCGGCCTCTTCCTCGGCGAGGAGCTCGGCGACTTTGGCGGCGGCGGTGTCGGTCAGACTCACCGGTGCGGGCCGGCGGCCGATGTTGACAGACGTCGTTGCGATGCTCACGGATGACCTCCTCGTGCTGGCAAGGAAATGCTACTGCCCGAGGTGCTCGGACCCGGCGCGCTCGGCCTCAGCCGTACTTGCGCTCGAGCAGTTGCTTGCGCTCGACCTCGTTGAGGCCGCCCCAGATGCCATGCGGCTCGCGGATGCGCAATGATTCGGCCAAGCAGGGCTTGCGCACGCGACAGGTCTGGCAGATCGCCTTGGCGGCGCGCTCGCGCTGGAGTCGCTCGTCGCGCCGCTCGAGCTGCGCGGGCGGGAAGAACGCCTCGGCCTGTGGGCCGCGGCATGCTGCCTTGATCTGCCACTCGTCGTCGGATCGCCTCGCGACCACGACCCCTCCTTCCGTCCCCTTCAGCTCGGGCGAGGCGTGCCCAGTGAAGCGTCCAGGGAAGGTCCCCTGGCCTCGACGCTACCCGGGGGTGCGGGCCGGCGACAAGGGGGAACATCTTGCCGGGTCACCCGGTAGGCGCCGAGGTCTGGGGACGCTGCGCGGGGCGGGGGGTAGTGTCGCTCGTCGATGGACGTCGCTGCGTTCTGCCGCCAGAGCCACGTCCTGGTCGTCGTGGGAAAAGGAGGGGTCGGCAAGACGACCGCGACCGCTTCCCTGGCATTAATGGCGGCGAGTCGCGGGCTGAACGTCCTGGTCGTCGCCCTCGATGACTCCGGCGACCTCCCGGCGCTCTTCGGGCGGGATGAGCCCTTTGGCTACGAGGAGGTCGAGCTCGCCGGACCCGACCCCGCCAGCCGGCTGCGCGTGCCGGGCCACGTCCGCGCCCGGGTGATCACTTCTGACGCGGCCTTGCTCGAGTACCTCGACGAGCACGGCCTGCGCCGCGTCTCGCGGCGCCTCGTGGCCTCCGGTGCGCTCGACATCGTGGCGACGGCGATCCCGGGCATCGAAGAGGTGCTGGTGCTCGGCAAGGTGAAGCAGATCGAGCGGGCCCAGACCGCCGACGTGATTCTCATCGATGCCCCGGCTACCGGCCACGCCCTCACGTTCCTCACCAGTCCAGGTGGGCTCGTGGACGCGGCGCGTGGCGGGCCGCTTCGCCAGCAGGCCGAGCAGGTCGTTGAACTGCTCTCGGATCCGAGCCGCTGCCAGGCGATCCCGGTCACCCTGCCCGAGGAAACCCCGGTGAATGAGCTGATCGAGACGGCATTCTTTCTCGAGGACTCGACTGGCGTGGCGCTCGGTCCGGTGGTGGTCAACGGCTGTTACCCGAGCCGTGAAGGGCTCGATGCCGACCCGGCGGCCGCGGCTGCTGCGGCTGGGGCGCGCGTGCAAGGGGCCGAGCTGCGACGCCTCGGTGCAGCCGCCGCGTTCCGTCGGGCGCGTCTTGGCGCCCAGGCCGAACAGCTCGAGCGTTTGTCCTCCAGCCTGCCGCTGCCCCAGCTCCGCCTGCCCTTCCTCTTCAGCGCAGAGATCGGCCCGAACGAGCTCGGGCGGCTCGCCGAGGTGCTTGCTGAGCAGGTCACCGGCCTGCCTACCCCCTCGAGCGCGGCAACGGGCCCGGCGCGATGAGCCCTGTCGAGGCGCCCGTCGAGGCGTTGCTCGAGGCGCGCTCGATTCTCGTTTGTTGCGGCTCGGGCGGGGTCGGCAAGACGACGACGGCGGCCACGCTCGCGCTCGCCGGCGCGCTGCGCGGGCGGCGGGCCTGCGTCGTGACCGTCGACCCGGCGCGCCGGCTCGCTGATGCGCTCGGCCTCCAGGCGATCGGGAATGCCGCCAAGCAGATCGCGGGCGATTTCGACGGTGAGCTGTGGGCAGCGATGCTCGACGCGAAGGGCACCTTCGACGACCTGGTGCGTCGCTACGCGAGCGACGAGCACCAGGCGGAGCGCATCTTGTCCAACCGTCTGTACCGGAACCTCGTTGGGGCGCTTTCGGGCACCCAGGAGTACATGGCGACCGAGAAGCTGTACGAGCTGTACGAGCAGAACGAGTTCGACCTGATCGTCGTCGACACGCCGCCGACCCGGAACGCGCTGGACTTCCTCGACGCTCCCCGGCGCCTCACGGGGTTCCTTGACAATCGGCTCTTCCGCCTCCTCATCACACCTGGACGCACGTACCTGCGCGCCATGGGGATGGCCGCCCAGCTGCTCTTGCGCACCCTCGCAAGGGTCGCCGGGAGCGAGATCGTGGACGATACGATCGCCTTCTTCCAGGCCTTCGAGGGCATGGAGGCCGGATTTCGCGAGCGCGCCGCGCGCGTCGAAGAGCTCCTCGGCGCGGCGACGACCGGATTCGTTCTGGTGGCAGCGCCTCGGCGTGAATCCGTCGCCGAGGCGGATTTCCTCGCGGCCCGTCTCGCGGGCGCCAAACACGAGATCGACCTGCTCGTTGTCAACCGGGTGCTGTCGAGCTTCGCTGACCTCGAAACCGCCGCACCAGAGGCGCTGGCGCTCTTCGCCGACACCGGTTCTGGCAGCCTCGACCTGTCCCCTTCGGCCGAGGCCTTCTCCGCCTTGCAGGCAAATCTCGCCGAGCTCGCTGCGCTCGCCGGTGCGGAGGAGCGCCTGATCGACCAGCTCGGGATCGATCACGTCACCGCGGTGGTCAA
Organism: Actinomycetes bacterium; assembly: GCA_021809805.1. Lineage (GTDB taxonomy): Bacteria > Actinomycetota > Acidimicrobiia > Acidimicrobiales > Bog-793 > JAKABX01. The sequence continues at coordinate 3,691 of JAJZKA010000044.1, read as the reverse complement.
GGTGCCCGAACTCGGCAGCGACGTCCATGACCTCGCCGAGCTGGGGGCGCTCGCCCGCTATTTGCTGGCGGCGAAGTCGAACGCGCACCGTCGCGCCCATTAGCGTGGCCCTGTGGCGAAGATCTTGCTCGTGAGCGATGCCCGCACGGTGCTCGATGACCTGGCGGCGGTGGTCGACGACGGTGACAACGAGGTCGTGGAGCTGCGCGACGGCGCGAACGTGCGCGCTGCCCTGCAAGACGACGACTTCCACCTCGTGATCGCCGACAGCCAGGTCCAGAACATGGGCGGCTTCGCGATCTGCCTCGACATCAAGCTTGAGGAATCCGGTGGCCGCCTTGACCACGTACCGGTGCTCATCTTGTTGGACCGGCGTGCCGACGTCTTCCTCGCCAAGCGGGCAACCGCCGAGGGCTGGCTGGTCAAGCCGCTCGACCCCACCCGCATCCGCGCGGCTGTTGAGGCGCTGCTCGACGGGGAGACCTTCCACGACGAGTCCTTCCGCCCCGTGACGGTCGCGAGGCACTGAGCGCGCCGAGGCCGCGCTCGGGAGGCCTGCTGATGCTGCGGCGCCTGTTGTCGCGAGCGAACCGTTCCAGGCCGGCGCAGGCGACCGAGCCGTCTGATCAGGAGCGGCGCATCACCCTCGGGCTCGCGGCGCTGCGCGACGCGACGGTGCGCGAGGTGATGACGCCGAGGGTCGATGTTGTGGCGCTGCCCGCTCCGGTTCGCTTTGGCGACGTCGCCGCGGCGGTCCGGCGCTCGGGCCATAGCCACTTCCCGGTCTATGAGGAGGACCTCGATCGCCTGCTCGGCGTGATCTTCTTGAAGGACCTCTTCCGGCATCCGGCACCAGAGCTCGGCTCCGACATCACCGCCGATGAACTCGATGTCACAACCCGGGTCCGCGCGCCCGAACTGGTTCCCGAGACGCGCTCCGCGCTCGAGGTGCTCGCCGACCTCCGGCTGCGCCGTCGCGGCTTTGCTGTTGTGGTCGACGAGCACGGTGGCTTCGCCGGCGTCTTGACGATCAAGGACCTCGTGAGTGAGCTCGTCGGCGAGATCCCCGATGAGTTCGACCGGCCCGCCCGCGCGGCCATCCTCGCCACCGGGCCCGGCCGCTACCTCATCGACGGCGCTTGCGCGGTCGATGACGTGCGCGAGGAGACGGGTGCTCCGCTGCCCGACGGTGAGTACGTCACCCTGGGAGGTTTCCTCTTCGACGCCTTCGGGCAGATTCCGTCGCCCGGTGACGTGCTCCAGCACGAGGGATGGACGTTTCGCGTCGCCCGGATGGACCGCCGCCGCGTCGCCCAAGTGGTCGTGCAGTCCCCATCGGCTAATCTGAGCAGTGGTGGGGAGAGCCGTCCCGGTGGAAGGGCTCCGCTTGCCGACGGGAAGTAGCGCAGCTTGGTTAGCGCGCAGCGTTCGGGACGCTGAGGCCGCGGGTTCGAATCCCGCCTTCCCGACCACGAAACAGCTGGTCCGGCGCCATCTCCGGATGGCGCCTCGTCGCGTCAGGACCCCGGCGTGCGCGCTACGTGCGCGATCCCACGCTCAGATGGCCGCCACCGCGACGTTCGGGTGCCCGGCGGCGAGGCGCCGCAGGTCGGCCGGATCGTGGGTCAGGACCAGTCCCCCGCCCAGACGCACGGCGGTCGCCACCACCAGGGCGTCGACCGCGAACTCGCTACCGCCTCCGATGGCCGCCAGCAGATGGCTGGCGATCCGGGCGATCCGCACCCCGGTGGTCACCACCCGGGCGTACCCCCGACGCAGCTCGGCGTCGACCGCCTGGTCCCGGCCGCCGCCTCGGTACAGCTCGACCAGCACCGCGGAGGGAACCCGCACCGGCTCGCCCCGACGCTGCGCCACCTTGGCGGCCGCCCGCACCCGCTCGTGACGCTGAGGGTCGTCCCTTGCGTCCTACTGGCCGATCCGGCCGTCGATCCGCTCGCGGATGAGGTCGGCGTGCCCGCAGTGGCGGGCGTACTCCTCGATCATGTGGACGAGCACCTCTCGAAGCGAGATCGGTTGACCGTCGCGCATCGTTCCGGTCTGTTCCAGGTCGACGGCGCCATCGACGTACCGCTCGGCGAAGTCGACCTCGTCCCGCCACGCCCTCCAGGCGTCCTCGACGCAGGCGTCGTCTGGAGTCGCGCCCTCGAACGCGGTGTCCCAGTCGCCGCCCTCGCCGAAGTGGTGCGCCGCGACCTCCCCGAGCGCGCACCACCAAGACCGGCAAGCCAAGCAACCGACGCAAGCGCAGAGCACCGCCACCACAGCCGTCCGCCAAGCCAACGCTCGGCCTTCCTAATCGATCTGGGCCCTCTCGCACCGAGGTGAAGTGCTCACAGTCTCTTTCGGTAGTCGTGAACCGGTGGAGCGCTGGTGCAGCGACCTCTCGGCGCTCCTTCGCCCTCACTATCGGCGATGTAACTATCGTTGGTGATAGCATCATCTCATGCCGAGTTTCGTTGGGAGAGAGCGTGAACTGAGGTCCCTGGCCGCCGCGCTCGATCTGGTGCGGTCGGCGGTCCGCAGCCCTGAACCCGGCCGATGCCTGCTGATGCGTGGCCGGCGGCGGGTCGGAAAGAGCCGGCTGGCCGAGGTGTTCGCCGAAGGGAGCGGCGCCCCAACGCTGTACTTCACGGCCTCGAAGCAGGGCGCCCGAGAGCTCGGGCTGTTCGCCGAGGAGGCCGTCGCCTCGACACTCCCGAACGGGAGCCTCTTCGCCGGTGCCCACCCTGACTCGTGGGACGCCGCCCTGCGCCTGCTCGCCCAGGCACTGCCCGCGACCGAGCCCAGCATCGTCATCGTCGACGAGTTCCCCTACCTCCTCGACGCCGACCCCTCGATCGAGGCGACGTTCCAGAAGCAGTGGGACCGGACCCTCTCCCGCCTGCCCGTGCTATTCATCCTGGTCGGCTCCGACCTGGGCATGATGGAGGCCCTCAACACCCACGACCGGGCCTTCTACCAGCGGGGCAGCGAGATGGTCGTGCCACCGCTCAGCCCGGCCGAGACCGCCGCCATCGTCGGCTCGGCCACCGCCGCCGACGCCTTCGACGCCTACCTGGTCACCGGCGGCCTTCCCCTCATCTGCGCCGAATGGCCGACTGGGATGCCGCTGTGGGACTACCTCGCTCACGCGTTGGACGAACCGACCTCGGCGCTGATCGTCAGCGCCGAGCGGGCGCTCGCCGCCGAGTTTCCCAGCGAGACCCTCGCCCATACCGTGCTGACCCAGATCGGCTCCGGGGAGATGACCTTCACCAACATCGCCCGCGCCGCCGGCGGTCTCCGGGCGACCAGCGCCACCCGAGCGTTGGACCTGCTCACCGCCAAGCGAGTCGTGACCCGCGAAGTCCCCCTGTCGACCCGGCCATCCAAAGAGGCCCGCTACCGGGTAGCCGACCCGTACCTGCGCTTCTGGCTGCAGTTCATCGGCCCGCACCTGCCCGAGATCGAACGAGGCCGCTCCGACCGGGTGATCGCCCGGCTCCAGGCCGGCTGGCCGGCCTGGCGGGGTCGCGCCATCGAGCCGGTCATCCGGGAGGCGCTCAGCAGGCTCCTGCCCCTCGACGGCCTCGACGGCGCCGCAGTCGGCGGGTACTGGACCCGCACCAACGTCCCCGAGGTCGACCTCATCGGAGCGGACCGGGCACCGGTCGCCCGCAATGTCACCTTC
>JAJZKA010000043.1 GCA_021809805.1 Actinomycetes bacterium | reverse complement strand
GCCGACGGGGCGGCCCGAGGGAGAGAACGGCAGGCGTAGGGGATCCCTTGAGCCCTGCTGACTAGCCTGTTCGCCGTGGCGCGCGTCTTCTCTGGGATCCAGCCCTCGGGCACCTTGCACCTCGGCAACTACCTCGGGGCGCTGCAGCGCTTTGTGCAGCGCCAGGAGGTCGACGACGCCTATTACTGCATCGTCGACCTGCACGCGCTCACCTTGGAGATCTCCCCCGAGGTCCTGCGCCAGGCGACGATCGACACCGCGGCGCTCTTCCTCGCGGCCGGCATCGACCCAGACCGTTGCGTCTTGTTCGTGCAGGGCCACGTTCCTGAGCACACCCAGCTGGCCTGGCTGCTCGAGTGCACGGCGTCCTATGGCGAGCTGCAGCGGATGACCCAGTTCAAGGACAAGGCACAAGGCCGCGACCAGGTGCGCTCGAGCCTGCTCACCTACCCCGTCTTAATGGCTGCCGACGTCCTGCTCTATGACACGAACATCGTCCCCGTCGGCGACGACCAGCGCCAGCACCTCGAGCTCACCCGCAATCTCGCCGAGCGCTTCAACCACCGCTACGGAAAGACCTTCGTCGTGCCCGAGATGGACATCCCCGAGATCGGGGCGCGCATCATGGACCTGCAGGTACCGACGAAGAAAATGTCGAAGTCGACGAGCAGCCCCCAAGGGCTGATCGCCCTTAGCGACACCCCCGCCGAGATCGAGCGCAAGTTCCGCCGCGCCGTGACCGACAGCGAGACCGAGGTTCGCTACGACCCCGAGCACAAGCCCGGCGTCTCCAACCTGCTCGAGATCCTCGCGGCGGCCAACGGCGCGGATCCCGCCGGCCTGGCGCCGGGCATTGCCAGCTACGGCGAGCTCAAGCAGGCCGCGGCGGACGCCGTCATCGAGCTCTTCGCCCCCGTGCGCGAGCGCTACGCCGAGCTCGCCGCCGACCCCGGCACCGTCGCCGCGGCGCTGCGCAAGGGAGCCGAGAAGGCTGAGGCGATTGCGGCGCCGACCCTCGAGCGCGCCCAGCGCGCGATCGGGCTGCTCTCGACCTGACCCGCCGGGCTCAGCCGAAGACGCCGGGGGCGACGATGTCGGTCCACAGCCGGGTTGCCCAGTCAAACAGCCACGCCAGCGCGCCCTGGTCGAAGAGCACGACGAAGATCACAAGGACGATCAATGCCGAGCGGAGCCGGTAGTAGGACGGGAGCGCCCGCGTCGGCACGAAGCGCTCGAGAATCGCCGAGCCGTCGAGCGGGGGCAGCGGGATCAAGTTGAAGGCCGCCAGGATGGCGTTCGCCTCCCCGAGCAGGAAGAGGAACTCATAGCCGCCGGGCCAGGCGCCCACATAGTTCGAGTGCAGCACCGCCAGGGAGAAGTCGTTGCTCGCAAAGCGCAGCGCGAAGCCGGCGGCGAGCGCGATCAAGATGTTGGTCAGCGGACCAACCAGTCCAACGAGCACCGCCTGGTTGCGCGGATGGCGCAGCTTGGAGACATCGATAGGGACGGGGCGCGCCCAGCCGAAGGCCTGGTGCACCGTGGCGATCAAGATGATCGGCAACAGGATCGTGCCGACCGGGTCCACGTGGCGCAACGGGTTGAGCGACAGGCGCTTGGCCCGCTTGGCCGTGTCGTCACCGCACCAATAGGCGACGAGCCCGTGGGAGATCTCATGGAGGATGATCGAGGGCACGAGGGCGACGAAGAACAGCACCTCGTTGCGGGTGACGTCGTGGCGACGGAGCAGCTCGTAGGCCGCCACCGCCAAGATCGCGCCGAGGCCCAGCACCCACGGCCCGTACTGGTGGAACGCGGAGCGGCGCGGCGGTGCCGGGGGCGGGGAATCGATCATCGCCTGATGCCGTGCGCCAAGCGTCCGGCCGGCCTCAGTGGTGCTCGCTCAGCGCTGCGCCGAAGCGCAGGCGATACACGTCTTGACCGCCGGCATCGCCTCGAGGCGAGCCGGCGCGATCTCCTTGCCGCAACGCTCACAGCGCCCATACTGGCCGTCCTGGAGCTTGCCGAGGGCGCGCTCGACGTCCGCCAGCGCGTCGCTCAGCTCGCGCGCGAGGGCCTCGGTCTCCCCGCGCTCGGCGGTGACCTGGCTCGTGTCGGCGAAGTTGGAGTCGTAGTTCAACCGACCAACTTCGCCGTAGCCGAGCTCAGCGAGCTGACTCTCGAGCGAGGCGCGCTCTTCCAAGAGCAGAGCCCGATAGTCGACAGTGCGCGCGTCGTTGGCCACCGCGCCACCCTAGTTTCTCACCGCTCGGTCCGTTCACGTTTCCCTCATAGACCAATCGCCGGTATTGGCGGTCACTCGACCAGCACCGGGGGGCGCGCTACCTCACCGCGCGGGCGCGGGGATGGGCGGCGAAATAGGCGCGGCGCAAGTGGGCATTCGACACCTTGGTGTAGACCTGGGTGGTCGTGATCGACGCGTGGCCGAGGAGCTCTTGGACGACGCGGACGTCGGCGCCATGGTCGAGGAGGTGCGTCGCAAAGCTGTGACGCAGCACGTGCGGGGTGACCTGCTCACCCAGCCCACAGGCACGTGCCGCCTGCTCCACCACCCGCCAGATCGCCTGGCGCGACATCCGCCGCGCCCGGCTCGAAATGAACAGCGCCGCGGCGTCCGAACGCGCGGGACGCCGGCCCGCCCGCTCGGCGGCCGCCACGAACGCCGCGCGCCCAGAAGGCGAGAGCCACTCGCCGAGCGCGGCCAGAGCGAAACTGCCAACCGGCACAATGCGCTCCTTGGAGCCCTTGCCGAGCACCCGGACGAGCCCGGCGGCGGCGTCAAGATCGGCGACGTCACAGCCGGCAAGCTCGGAGATCCGCATGCCGGTGGCATAGAGGAGCTCGAGGATCGCCCGGTCGCGCCGGCCGCGGGCGTCCTCGCCGACGACGGCCAACAGCAGGCGACTGACGTCCTCCTCCCCGAGCGCCTTGGGCAGCCCGGCAGGAACCCGCGGTCGTGCCACGTCCTCGGTCGGATCGAGCGACGCGCCGCGCTCTTCGTGGCAAAAGCCGTGCAGACCGCGGATCGCGACGAGCGCTCGGGCACGACTCGACGCGGCCAGGCCCGAGGCCGCCAGGAGTCCAAGGTAGTTCTCGACGACGCCGGGGGTCACCTCGCCGAGCGCGACCCCGCGCTCGGCGAGGAAGGTCTCATAGGCACGAAGGTCGCGGCGATAGGCAGCGAGCGAATTCGCGGCCCTGCCCTTTTCCACCGAGAGATAGGAGAGAAACTCCTCGGCGTCGGGGCTGAGCGACCGCGGCGTCTCAGCGCCTCCGGGCGCGCTGCTCCAGGTGCTCGCGGGCGAGCGCCAGAGCGATGATCGTCTTGCCGTCGACCAGCTCGCCCGACGCGACGAGCGAGTAGAGCTCGCTCAGACGCACCCGCTCGATCGTCATGTGCTGCTCCTCGATGCCCTGCAGCGAGGTGCCAACCTCGCTCAGGCCCTGGGCGAGGTAGCACGTGGTGCATTCGTCGGTGAATCCGGGCGAGTTGTAAAAGGATCCCAGCTCGATGAAATGCTCCGCCTCGACTCCGACCTCTTCAGCGAGCTCGCGGCGCGCCGCCAGCTCTTTGTCCTCACCGGGGACGTCGAGCTTGCCGGCTGGCAGCTCGAGCACCGTCGCCTCGAGCGGCGCCCGGTACTGGCGCACGCAACGGACCGTGTCCTCGTCCGCCTCGAGCGGCACGATGCAGACCGCGCCGACATGGCGGACCATCTCGCGCTCGAAGGTGTAGCCGTCGGGGCCGACAAAGGTGCCCGATACCAGTCGGATGAACGAGCCAGGTAGGCGGTCCCGCTCTCCGATCTTACGAAAACTGCTCATGTCAAACGCGCCCGGTGCGGATCACAGCGCAGCGTCGAGCCCGAGCTCGAACAGGTGCGGGTCGCGCGCCTGCGCGCGCTCAGCAGCCGCAGCGATCAGCTCGCTGAAGAGCGCATGGGGCCGGTCGGGCCGGCTCGTGAACTCGGGGTGGGCCTGCGTGCCGATCCAACAGCGGTGCGAGGCAAGCTCGATGAACTCGACGAGCCGGCCGTCGGGCGACAGCCCACTGCAGCCCAGGCCCGCCGCCTCGAGACGGCCGCGCAGGCGAGCGTTGACCTCATAGCGGTGGCGGTGTCGCTCGGTGACGAGCGTCTCGCCATAGGCACGGGCGACCTGGGAGCCAGGCACGAGCTGCGCGAAATAGGCACCGAGGCGCATCGTGCCGCCGAGGTCAGTGACGCCTTGCTGTTCATCCATCAAGTCGATCACCGGGTAGGGCGTGTCGGGGTCGAACTCGGTCGAGTTCGCGCCTGGCATGTCGGCGACATCACGGGCGTACTCGACGACCATCACCTGCAGGCCGAGGCACAGGCCGAGCGTCGGGAGATCGTGCTCGCGGCTCCAGCGGACGGCGGCGATCTTTCCCTCGATCCCGCGCTCACCAAAGCCGCCAGGGATCACGATTCCGTCGAGTCCCGACAACAGCACCTCGGCGGTGCGCTCGTTGACGTCCTCGGCGGCGATCCACTCGATCACCACCTTTGCACGCTGGTGGTAGCCGGCGTGTCGCAACGATTCGACCACCGACAAGTAGGCGTCGGGCAGGTCGACGTACTTGCCGACGATACCGACCCGTAGCTCGTCGTCCGCGAGCGCCATCTTCTCGAGCAGCTGCTCCCAGCCCGACAGGTCGATGGGATGCTCCTCCTCATCGAGCCGGAGAATCTTACAGACCGTCGCATCGAAGCCCTCTTCGTGCATCAGCACGGGGATCTCATAGATGCTCGAGGCATCGATGGCGGAGACGACCGCCTCGATCGGCACGTCGCACAACAGCGAGATCTTGCGCTTCAAGGCGTCCGAGATCGGCTGGTCACTGCGGCAGACAATGACATCGGGCTGGATGCCCCGGCTGCGCAGCTCGGTCACCGAGTGCTGGGTGGGTTTCGTCTTGTGCTCGCCAGAAGGCGCGAGGTAGGGCACGAGGGTGAGGTGCACGTAGCAGACGTTCTCGCGCCCTTCCTCCCGGCGGAATTGTCGGATGGCCTCGAGAAAGGGCACGATCTCGATGTCCCCGACGGTCCCGCCGACTTCGGTGATGACGACGTCCACGTTGTCGCCCGCGAGGCGGCGGACCCGCGTCTTGATCTCGTCGGTGATGTGCGGGATGACCTGCACGGTGTGACCGAGGTAGTCGCCCCGGCGCTCCTTTTGCATGACCGAGGAGTAGATCTGGCCGGTCGTCGCGTTCGCGAGCTTCGGCAGGTTCTCGTCGATGAAGCGCTCATAGTGGCCGAGGTCGAGGTCGGTCTCTCCCCCGTCGTTGGTGACGAAGACCTCGCCATGCTCGAAGGGATTCATCGTGCCGGGGTCGAAGTTGATGTAGGGGTCGAGCTTGCACATCGTCACGCGAAACCCACGGGACTTGAGCAGTCGGCCCAGCGACGAGGCGGTGAGACCTTTGCCGAGCGAGCTCGACACGCCTCCGGTCACGAACACGAACTTCGACACGCAATCCTCCAAGGTGGCCACCCCTACGCTACAAGCTGGCTCGCTCGGGACGGCGGACTGCTCAACCCCCGATCGCCTCGGCCTCTGCCAGCAGCTCCTCGGCGTGTGCGCGCGCCGCCCCCGAACCGGGGCGCCCGGCCAGCATGCGCGAGAGCTCCGCCACGCGCGCCTCGCCCTCGACGCGATGAGCCGTCGTGATCGTGCGCCCCGCGTGCTCGCGCTTCTCGACGACGAGCTGGGTCGCGCCGTACGCGGCCACCTGCGGCAGGTGGGTGACCACGAGCACCTGGTGATCGCGCCCGAGCTCGGCGAGCGCCCGGCCGACCGCGATCGCTGCCTCACCGCCGATGCCCGCGTCAACCTCGTCGAAGATCATCGTCGGCGGCGACGAGGTGAGCACGAGGCGAAGCGCCAGCATCGCCCGCGCCAACTCACCACCGGAGGCGACCTTGGTGAGCGGCAGCGCAGGCTCGCCCGGGTTCGCCCCAAAGAGCAACTCGACGTCGTCGGCAAGTCCGTGTTCGGACAAGTGCGCCTCGACCCGGGCGCGGCCAAGGGCGAGCTCGCGAAGGTGTCTTTGGACCTCGGCGGCAAGCAGCGGCGCCGCCGCCCGGCGCTGGTCGCCGACCGCCTCCTCGTGCCGCGCGAGCTCGGCCCGCGCGCGCTCGCGCGCGGCCTCGAGCGCCTCGCGCGTCGAATCGGCCGCCTCGAGCTCGGCAAGGCGCGTCCGGGCCGCTTCGCCCGCGGCAATGACGTCGGCGAGCGACTCCCCGTGCTTTCGCACCAAGCCGCGCAGCAGCTGGCGCCGGGCCCGCAGCTCAGCGAGCCGCTCGGGGTCTTCTTCGAAGCGCTCGATGGCGAGACGCAGCTCGCTCGCGGCGTCGTCGAGCTCCGTCCCAAGGGCTCGCAACCGTGCCTCGAAGGATCCGAGGGCTCGGTGGTGAGAAAGCGCGGCAACGGCGCCCCCGAGACGCTCGAGTGCCCCGGGCGCATTCGCCTCCCCGCTCAACAAGCCATAGGCGAGCGCCGTCGCCTCACGCAACGCGCTCGCAGCGGCGAGCTCGTCCTCCTCGCCGGCGAGGATCTCATCCTCGTCCTCGCCGGCGATCGCCGCCTGCTCGATCTCGCGGAGCTCGAAAGCCAAAAGGTCGATCTCGCGGCGGCGGGTCCGGTCGTCTCCCCCGAGCTCGTCGATGCGCCGTCCGAGCGCAGCAATCTCGCGGCGCCGCTCGATGATCTCGCCGAGCTCGACCGCCGCGAAGCGGTCCAGCGCCTCGCGCTGCGCGCCCGGCCGAAGCAAAGATTGATGGGCGTGCTGGCCATACAGATCGACGAGCTCTGCGCCGCGCGCCTCGAGCGCCGCCGTCGTTGCCATCCGCCCATCGACATAGGCACGCGAACGCCCGGTGGCCGGAAGCACCCGAGCGAGGATCACCTCGTCGCCACCTGAGTCGATGAAGCGGCCCTCCACCGCGGCCTCGCTCGCCCCCGCCCGGACGAGAGCGGGATCGGCCCTGCCGCCGAGCAGCAACTCGAGCGCCTCGACGACAAGGGTCTTGCCGGCCCCGGTTTCACCCGTCAAGGCCACGAGCCCGGGACCGAAGACGAGGTCGAGTTCGGCGATCACGCCGAGATCCCGCACCGAGAGCTCCGCGAGCACGGACGCGCCTCCTAGCGGTCGGCGACCGAGAACTTGGCCCGCAGCACGGCATGGAAGTCGCGCTGACCGAGCGAGACGAAAGCAACCTCGCTCTGTGCTGCACCGATGTGGATCTCGTCGTCACGGCGCAGGCGCGCCACCGCAGAGCCGTCGAGCACGAGCGCGACCTCGTGATCGGCAAGGACACGGACCGAGACCCGCTGGTCGGAGCTCAACACGACGGAGCGATCGAACAGCCCGTGAGGGGAGATCGCCGTGAGCACGAGGGCTCGCAGGCGCGGGGAGAGCACGGGGCCCCGCGCCGAGAGGTTGTAGGCCGTCGACCCGGTGGGGGTGGCGACAAGCAGGCCATCTGCCGCGTAGGTGAGGAAAGGGCTGCCGTCGATCTGCACGGCGAGCCGGACGGTGTGCCCAGGCGTCACCCGTTCGATCGCCACCTCGTTGATGGCGGTGAAGGGACGCTGGTGATCCTCGAGCCCCGTCTCGACGTGGATCTCGAGCGCCATGCGGGACTCGATCGCGTAATCCCCGGCCGCGAGGCGCGCAAACGCCGCAGTCGCCGTCTCGGGCTCGACCTCGGTGAGGTATCCGAGCTTGCCGAGGTTCACACCGAGGACCGGCACACCGCGGCCGGCGGTCGCCTGCACCGCCCGCAGCATGGTCCCGTCACCACCGAAGCTGATCGCGAACGCGAGGGACTCGGTGAGGGCCGAGACGACCGCTCCGCCGACGCGGTCGACGACCACGCTGTATCCCTGGGCCTCCCACCAATGACGCGCCTGCTCAGCGAGCACCTCGGCGCCGGGACGGCTCGGGTTGACGACGAGCGCGACCCGTCGAGGGGTCGTCGGGACCGGCACCCCGCCATCCTTCCAAGCAGGTGCTCGCTCGGCAACGACCTCCGCCTCCCCGGCGCGAGGGGCAGGGCGCGCAGGACCTAAGACGTTGCGCCCTTGCGACCGGCTGGCCGAGCTGGGCCACCCTGCTTGCCAGCGCCACTTGACTTGCCAGCACGCTTGGCGGTTGCGCCGGGCGTCTTGGCTGCCTTGGCTACCTTCGCGGGTGCCTTGGCCGCCTTGGCAGGCGCTTTCGCGGCCTTGGCGGGTGCCTTCGTCGCCTTGGCGGGCGGAGGGACCGCTGCGGGGGCACCCGGCGCCGACGTCTCGCTGGTCGCCGGTTCCCCGCCAGGCGGAGGGGCGTCCTGCGGACTCGGGCGTTCGCCGGGGCAGGGACGGTGCACACCGAGGACGTCGCCGAGGAGCCCGACGGCCCGATCGAACAGGTCGACGGTCGGCCCGAGCGACCGGCCGCGTTCATCGAGCTCGCGGCGCAGCTCGTCACGCACGAGGATTCCCACTCGCTCGGCCGTGCGGCGCGAGCGTGCGAGCACCTCTTCCGCGAATTCCTCGGCACGCTCGATGCGTTCGCCCTCCATGCTCACGAAGTCGCGCACGAAGCCCTCGACATCCTCGCGAGTAATCCCCGTCATCGCCGAGCCGAGGTTCATAAGGCGCCTTAGGGTATCTTTTGGGTCCCGTGCTGCCATGCCCGAAGCGTATCCGCCCCGGCGGCTGTTTCAGCGCCAGCGTTGCCCAAGCTCCTCGCTGAGTGCGGCAAGATCGGCCGCCTCAATGGCTGGCTCCACCTCGAGCGGCCCGTGTTCGGGCGGGGTCACCCCGCTCAAGACGAGCGCGAAGGGCACGCCGAGTCGGAGCGCGAGCGCGCCGTCGGTCGAAGCGCGGTCGCCGACCACGAGATCGATGCGGCCGAGCCGCTCGAGCGCGAGCTCTGCGGCGGGCGCATTGGGCTTGCCGGCGATGATCGGCTGGCGCGCGCTCGCCGTGGCAAGGGCGGCGACGATCGCGCCCGCGCCCGGCACGACGCCGTCAGGTCGGGGAAACGTGGCGTCGTCATTGGTCGCCACAAATCGCGCGCCCCGGCGCAGCGCCCCGGTCGCGACCGCCAAGCGCTGGTAGGTAAGGCCCGGATCGATCCCGCACACCACGACGTCGACGTGCGGCGCATCGGCGCCGTTGGCCGCCATGTCGTCGCTCACGCCCTGCGCCTCGACACCCCGAGCCGCCAGCGCCTCGAGGATGCCGGCACCGCCCAGCACGAGCGCCCGTTCGCCCGGCATGCAACAGCGGGCCGCCGCCTGGGGAGACGTCAAGACGTCCTCGGCAGCCGGCTCGAGACCGAAGCGATGCAACTTGTCGAGGTGCTGGGCAAGGAGCGGGAAGGAGTTGTTGGTGAAGTAAGCGACCCGCACGCCGAGGTCGCCCAATCGGGCGACCGCGTCGGCGGCGCCGGGGATCGGTTCATCGGCGAGCCAGATGACGCCGTCGAGGTCGAGCAGGACGCAGCGGGGGTCGGCCATCACCCCATGATGGCGGCGCCCGCACGCCGCTTCCCAAATGGCCAAATCGAAGGAGGCCTGGCCGGTGTGCTACGCAGAGGGCATGCCGCGCTTCGACCCTTTCGCCGGCCTGCGTTACGACGCCGCGTCCGCGCCCCTCGCCGAGGTGATCGCGCCGCCCTACGACGTCGTCGACGAACGCGGCCGGGCCGTGCTCGCCGAGCGGAGCCCGTACAACTCGATCCAGGTCGAGCTGCCAGTTCCCGACGAGGCACGTGGCCTTGATCGCTACGCCAACGCCGCCGCCCTGCTCGCGAGCTGGGAGCAAGCGGGGGTGCTGCGCCGCGACGACGTCGCGTCCTTCTACGTCTATCGCATGCGCTATCTCGACGAGGAAGGCACCGAGCGCTCAACCACCGGAGTGATCGGTGCGCTCGGCATCGACGAGCCCGGTGGCGGCGAGGTGCTCCCCCACGAGCGAACGATGCCGAAACCTAAAGGTGACCGGCTCGACCTGCTGCGGGCGTGCCGCACCAACTGCTCTCCGATCTGGGGGCTCTCGCTCACCAACGGACTGACCGCGGCGTGCACGACCGCCGTCGCCGGTCTCGGCGCCCCGATCGGCGCCGAGGACGAGGATGGGATCAGCCACGAATACTGGCCGGTCAGCGACCCGGAAGCGATCGCCGAGATCGCGAATCTCGTGGCGGCCTCGCCGGTCGTGATCGCCGACGGCCACCATCGCTACGAGACAGCCGGGTTCTACCGAGCCGAGCGCCGCGGCGCCAACGCTGACCAGCCCGGGCCTTACGACACGCTGATGGCCTACATCGTCGAGCTCTCCCCCGACGAGCTCCAGGTCCAGGCGATCCACCGCCTGATCTCGGGGCTAAGCGGCGACGTCGCTTTGCTGGCAGCGCTTGCCGAGAGCTTCGTCATCGAGCCCGGCCCGAGCGATCCGCTCGCGATGGCCAAGGAAATGGCCGCGCGGGGTGCGCTCGGGCTGCTCACCTCCGACCAGGCCGCGCTCTTGGTCCCAACGCCCGAGCTCAGCGCTGCCGCCGAAGCGGATCTGGATTCGAGCCGGCTCGACGCAGCGTTGGCCGCGCTCCCACCCCACGAGGTCGCGTATCAGCACGGCCTACGCAATGTCGCCGATGCCGTGGAATCAGGGCAGGCACAGGCGGGGTTCTTGCTAAGACCCGCAACGGTCGCCCAAATCGCCGACACCGCCCACCTCGGCCGCAGGATGCCCCCGAAGACCACCTTCTTCCAACCAAAGCCGAGGACGGGGATCGTCTTCCGCTCTCTCGCTGAGTAGGGACCGCCCCCGAGCGCGCGTTTCCATCGGCCTGGTTGGTGCCGCGAGGGCGATGGGTAGGCGCCCGACGTGGCCTCGCCACCGCGAAGCGATCGGCCGTCGGTTGAGGGACGGCGATCGGTGTGGCGACGGGAAGCTCCGTCGCCCTCGACCGCCATGGTCACCGGGGTCTACGCGACGCGAGGGACCGCGGGCGCACCAGCCGCGTGCTGTCCAGGCTCGCCGCGTTGCTGCAGCACCGGGGCCTCAAAGTGACCACGCTCATCGCCGTGCGCTCGGATCGAAGGTGAGCGGAGACAGCGTCGTCGTCTTGTCGGGCTCGATCGGCCAGGGCCACGATTCGGTCGCCCGGGCCTGTGGCGCGCCACTCGCGCCGCGCCACGTCGAGATCCTCGACTGCATGGCGCTGCTCGGGCGGGGTGGTGCCAGGGTGGGGATCAAGAGAGTCGAGACGCTGCCGCGCGTCGCTCTCGCGTAGGAGACCTTCCACCTCTGCGTGCTGCGCCGCTGCGGCGCGATTGCCGAGCTCCTCGCGCTGAGCTCGGCGAGTTGCCTCCAAGGGCCGGCCGGCGCCAACGAGGCGGTGAGCGACGCATACCTCATCATGTCGGTCGTTGCCACCGGGGTCCGCCCGCTGGCGGTGCTACGCGCCACACGCCCGGACCTGCGGGCCGTGGTGCTGTGCACGTTGCATGCGACCGCTCATCGGGCCTGGGTGGAGCTCGGCATCGACCGCTACCTCGCATGTTCGACGATGGCCGACGCCACCGTGCGGACATATCTGGCCGACGCGGATGTTGCGGTGATCCCGCCGCCGGTTCGCCCAGAGCGCTTCACAGCGCCATCACGTGCCGCAGCGCGCCAGTCCCTCGGCGTGGCTGCCGAGGGACCCACCGCCCTGCTCGGCGGCGCGTGGACCAAAGGGCCGCGCGAGGCGCTCGCCGAAGGGCTCGCCCTCGCTGGGGTCGAGGTCCTCGCGATCACCGGGCACCATGCGCGCCTGCACCGCCGGCTCGACGCTTGGGCCGAGCGCCTCGCTCCTGCGGAGCGACGCCTGCACGCGTACGCCCACCGCGACGACATGGCGAGCTGCTTCGCGGCGGCAGATGTCGTGGTCACCCCGCCCGGCCAAGCCTGTCGTGAAGCGCCCGTGGTCGGGCGACCGCTGGTCGTGCTCGACTCGGTCCCTGGACATGGTCGCGAGAACCTGTTGCTCGAGCTCACGAGGCCCGGAAACGCTCCGACCTGCGGTCATCCACCTCGCAGGCCACCTCGGCCGTGAGAACGGTGGCCGAAGGCATTGCGCGCGCCGAGCAGCGCCGATTCTTCTTTGGCCACGACGTCTTGTCCTTTCGCGCCGTGTCCGCGATCGAAGTCCTTGGTCTGCTCAAGCACTGGGGCGTGGTCGCATTCGGGTCGCCGCTCGCGGGGAAGCGATCCGAGCAAAGAGCCGGCTCGCGGGGCGACCCGGCACCGCGCCTCAACCCTGCGGCGCGCCACGTCCAAGGTCGGTTGGCAGGTCAGGCGTGTCAGGCAGGTCGCAATGCACCGACAACGCGTCCGCTGGCGGCTCGGGAAGGCGCGGCTCCCGGTCGCCTGCATCCCCGCCGCCGAAGTTCATCACGTCAACGACCACCCATGAGCAGCGCTCAACGAGCACGCCCGGCTCGGGCGTCTGGCCGATCACGGTCCATTCCCAGGGCAGAGCAAGCGAGCCGAGGGACGGGCCATCTAGGTTCCCGGTCGTGAGCAAGAGGTCATTGGCGCTCGCGATCGCGCGGGCGTCGTCGACGAGCAGGCCGACGAGGGTCGGGACGCGCACCCCCTCGGCTGCATCGCCTGCCTCCATCGTCGCCTCCTGGTCGGGCTACCCCTCTCCGGGCGCCGCCGTCGGCGACCGGCCGTCCACCTCCCAGGTGATGCCCGATCGCAGCAGCGCGGCGAGGTCCCCCTCACCCTTGCGCCGGCGCACCTCCTCGAGCTGGCTCGCCATCAACGTGCCGTAGTCAGGGACCTCGACGTCGCGGAACACTCCGATCGGTGTCGGCCTGTCGACCCCGCCGGACAGTCGCGACAACAAGAACGCAAGGCCCGGGTCCGGCCGCGTCTCGTCGTGGATAAGCAGTGCGCTCTCGCCCACGCTCGCCACGTCGACGAGCTCCAGCGTCCCATCTCTGCCCATCACTACGCCGCGCTGATTGTCGGCGCCAAAGCGGATCGGCTCGCCGTGGCGCAAGGGGATGAGCATCTCGGCGCGCTGGTCCCGACCGGTCAAATGCTCGAAGGCGCCGTCGTTGAACACGTTGCAGTTCTGGAAGATCTCGACGAACGCCGCGCCCTGGTGGTCGTGTGCGCGCCGGAAGGTCTCCATCATGTGCTTGCGGTCCATGTCATGGGTCCGGGCAACGAAGGTCGCCTCGGCGCCAATCGCCACCGACAGCGGATTGAACGGCCGGTCCAGCGAGCCGAACGGCGAGGACTTGGTGATCTTGCCAACCTCGGAGGTCGGTGAGAACTGGCCCTTGGTAAGGCCGTAGATCTGGTTATTGAACATCAAGATGGTGATGTTCACGTTCCGCCGCAATGCATGCAATAAGTGGTTGCCGCCGATCGAGAGCGCGTCGCCGTCGCCCGAGACGACCCAGACGTCGAGGTCGGGGCGCGAGATAGCGAGCCCGGTGGCAATGGCGGGCGCCCGGCCGTGAATCGAGTGCATCCCATAGGTGTTCATGTAGTACGGGAAGCGCGCCGCGCAACCGATGCCCGACACGAACACGGTGTTCTCGCGCTGCACGCCGAGCTCGGGCAACAAGAACTGCATCGCGGCAAGGATGGAGTAGTCCCCACATCCTGGACACCAGCGCACTTCCTGATCGGTCGCCCAGTCCTTCCGGCTCGTCGTCGGCGCGCTCATAACGTTGGTCACTGCTCGATCTCCTTCAACAGCAACATCGCCGCCTCTTCGATCTCAGACACCTTGAACGGGGTTCCTTGGACCTTGGTAAGGCTGACCGCGTCAATCAGGTACTCGGCGCGCACGAGGCGCGAGAGCTGGCCCAGATTCACCTCGGGGATCAGGACTTTTGCATAGCGCCCGAGCACCTCTCCGAGGTTGGCCGGGAACGGGTTGAGGTGCATGAGGTGGGCGCGGGCGACGCGCAGACCCTGGGCTCGCAAAGAGCGCGCCGCGGCAACGATCGTGCCGTACGTGGACCCCCATCCGAGCATGAGCAGGCCGGCACCGTCTGGGTCGTCGACCTCCAAGCTTGGAATCGCCTCGGCGATACCGGCGATCTTGGCGGCGCGCAGGCGCACCATGCGCTCGTGGTTGGCGGGGTCATACGAGACATCGCCCGCTCCGTCGGACTTCTCGAGGCCGCCGATACGATGCTCGAGACCCGCTGTTCCCGGCACCGCCCATGGCCGGGCGAGCGTCGTCTCGTCGCGCAGGTAGGGCCAGAACTCCTCCTCACCGTCTGGACCGACGTGATTCGGTGCCACGGCGAGGTCGGGCTGGATCACCGGCAGCGACTCGACGTCGGGAAGGCGCCAGGGCTCCGAGCCGTTCGCGAGGTACCCGTCGGTCAGCAAGAACACCGGGGTCCGGTAGGTGACCGCCAGGCGCGCTGCCTCGATGGCCGCCTCAAAGCAGTGGGCCGGCGTCTTGGCCGCGATGATCGGCACCGGTGCTTCGCCGTGACGGCCATACATGGCGTGCAGCAGGTCGGCCTGCTCGGTCTTGGTCGGTAGCCCGGTCGACGGCCCGCCACGCTGGACGTCGACCACGATCAACGGCAGTTCCAAGGAGACGGCAAGGCCGATCGTCTCGGACTTGAGGTCGACGCCCGGCCCGCTCGTGGTCGTGACGGCGAGCGATCCGCCAAAGGCGGCCCCCAGCGCCGCTCCGGCGCCGGCGATCTCGTCCTCGGCCTGGAAGGTCCGCACGCCAAATTGCTTGTGCTTCGCGAGCTCATGCAGCAGGTCCGACGCAGGCGTGATCGGGTACGAGCCGAGAAACAGCGGGAGCCCCGAGCGCACCGACGCGGCGATCAGCCCCCAGGCGAGCGCCGTGTTGCCGGTGACGTTGGTGTAGGTACCCGGGTCCAGCTTGCTCGCCGGCACCTCGTAGGCCGACTCGAACAGCTCGGCGGTCTCGCCGAAATTCCACCCCGCCTTGAAGGCCAGCGTGTTCGCCTCGACGACGCCGGGCCGGGCGGCATAGCGCTCGGCGATCCAGGCGAGCGTGGGCTCGATCGGCCGGGAGAAGAGCCACGAGATCAGCCCGAGGGCGAAGAAGTTCTTGCTGCGCTCGGCGTCGCGTGGCTTGGCACCGACGGGCTTGACCGCCTCCAAGGTGAGCGAGGTCATCTTCACCTCATAGACCGCGAAGGCCGCCATGCTGCCGTCGCTGCGCGGGTCGCTCGCGTAGCCCGCCTTGTCGAGCGCTCGCTCGTCGAAGGCGTCAGAGTTCAAGATCACCGTGCCGCCCGAGGCCAGGTCACCGACGTTGGCGCGAAGCGCCGCCGGGTTCATCGCAACGAGCACCGTCGGGTTGTCACCTGGCGTCGTGATGTCGTGGTCAGCGATGTGGACCTGGAACGCCGACACGCCCGCCAGGGTTCCCGCGGGCGCCCGGATCTCGGCCGGGAAGTTCGGCAAGGTCGCGAGGTCGTTGCCGAACAGCGCGCTGCCAGTGGTGAATCGGTCCCCCGTCACCTGCATGCCGTCACCCGAGTCTCCGGCGAAGCGCACGACGACCTGGTCCAGACGCGCGGTCCGCCGAGGCGGCCGCTCGAGAGTGCTGCTCACGTTCTGCTCCTCACTCGGGTCCCCGACATTGGAGTTTACCGAGCGGAAATCTTCAGCCGGGGCCAAAAAGGGTCGAAAGTCCCTACGGCCCATCTTCGGGCCGAAGTGCCCGGACGGCCGCGACCTCGGCACGCACGCGCGCCGTGACCTTGCGTTCGATGACAAAGGCGAGGATCGGCAGGAGTCCAGCGCACAGCATCATCAGCATCTGCGGCATCGTGAAGCGAGCTCGCCGGGCCATGTCGAAGGCGGCGAAGAGGTAGATGA
This sequence comes from Actinomycetes bacterium, assembly GCA_021809805.1. Classification (GTDB taxonomy): domain Bacteria; phylum Actinomycetota; class Acidimicrobiia; order Acidimicrobiales; family Bog-793; genus JAKABX01. The sequence goes on along the minus strand of JAJZKA010000043.1, from coordinate 7,679 downwards.
TGTAGATGAAGCCGTGCAGCGGCCCGACCACCTTCACGACCCCAGGCGAGTGGGCGGCGACCTGGAGCGGGATGCCGATGAAAACGAGCACGGCCAGGCCGATGCCGACGATATAGGCGAGGATTCGATAGCGCGTGAGCGACGCTTCGATCCCTCGGAGCGCGCTGGCCGGGTCGTCGGTCGCGACCCAGCCAGGAAGGAGCCGGGCGGTCGCCCGCTCGAAGCTGCTCACCGCTGGCGCCAGGTCTTCGGGCCCTGCTCGGCGAGCGAGGCGAGGTATTCGTTGTACGCAGCCATCTCCGGGTCCTCCTTGGCAACCTGCTGGGCGAGCTCGGGCTCGAGCACCGGTACCTCCGACACGTCCCGGCCCGAGGGCGCAGCGCGCCGCGGGCGACGAACGATCCGGGTCTTGCGCTCCCCGGGCTCGTCGTGGATGAGGTTCCACCACACCACCGCGCCGAAGACCGCGAACAAAGGCCACTCGACCGCATAGAGGTAGCTCAAGGTGTTGCCCGACAACGCCACGGTGGCCTGCCACCAGCCCGCAGCCAGGCAGCCGGGGAACCACACCATCAACAGCAAATGGAGGCCGAGCGCCCGCCGAGAGAACCACCTGCGACGCATCACCTCCAGGCTATCCCGCATGGCCGCGGCCCAAGGATCGCCCGAGCGGCCGGGGCGATTGTGCGACGGCACGTCCGCGGAGATGCGATCAGGCGACCGCCACCTCGCTCGCCGCAGCGAGGCGGGCCAGCTCTTCGAAGTCCGTCGGGAAGACCGCCCGCGGCGTGCCGGCGGCCACCCAGATGCGCTCGTGCGCGCGAAGAGCGGTGTCGATGAACGCCGGTAGTCGACGTGGATGTCCGAGCGGCGCGACCCCACCGATCGGCTGTCCCGTCGCCAGGCGCACCTCATCGGGCGTGGCGCGACGCAGCACCTGGCGGCCGATCAGAAGACCCAGCACCGCGAGGTCGACCTGGTGCGCTCCGCTCACAAGGACAAGGATCGGCTCGCCGTCGGCGACGAAGACGAGGCTCTTTGCGATCGCTCCGACCGGACAGCCCAACGCGGCCGCCGCGTCGGCCGAGGTACGCGCCGAATCGGCGACCTCGATCACGTCCCCATGCGCGCCGAGTAGATGCAACAGCTCGGCAATCCGTTGTGCCGCGACGTGCATGGGACGATCCTGCCAGAGCGCGAGGGATCGAGCGCGCATCGGTGACTGCACAGGCCATGGCGCGTGAACGTCAAGTGAACACCCCTATGCCTGGGCGCACGCGGTGAGTAGCATCTCGCCAACTCGTCCCGGGGGAGGACGGGTGAGAGCTATCACGCTCGGCGAAAAGGAGACTCGATGCACCCTGCTACCAAGCGGCTCGGACTGCCCGCAGCGGCAGCCGTGCTGGCCCTGGCGACGTTCGGGGGAGCCGCCACCGCGGCAACCGCGCGCGGCGTCTCGGCGCATGCCGCCAAACCCACCTACACCATTGCCTACGAAGGCCCGCTCTCAGGCGGCAACGCCCAACTCGGGCTCAACATGGAGTACTCGGTCAAGCTGGCGATCGACCAGGCGAACGCCGGGAAGACGTTCGGCGCGCTGCCGTTCAAGCTGCGCTTCCAGGCAGCTGATGACCAGGGCTCGTCCACCCAGTCGCCGACCACGGCCCAGAGCCTGATCGACAACAAGTCGGTCATCGCGGTTGTCGGTCCGGCCTTCTCGGGTGCGACCAAGGCCGCTGAGCCGATCTACCATGCGGCCCACTTGGCGACGGTCAGCCCGTCGGCCACGGCTCCCGCGCTCGCCACGCAGGGCTGGAACAACTTCTTCCGCGTGGTCGCTGACGACAACGCCCAGGGTCCGGCGGACGCTGAGTTCGCCGCCAAGGTGCTGAAGGCGAAGTCGGTTTACACCGTCGACGACGCGAGCGCGTACGCGGTCGGCCTCGTCGGCGCTTTCGACGCCAAGGCCAAGCAGCTCCACATGAAGGTCATCCACCAAGAGGCCCCCGGCACGACCCAGTGCCAAGCCGGTACCGGCAACGTGCAGCAGTACGGCGCCCTGTCGACCCAGATCGTCTCGAGCAAGGCTCCCGTCGTCTTCTACGCCGGCTACTACTGCGACCTCGCCCTGTTCGCCAAGGGCCTCTATGCCGCGGGCTTCCACGGCAAGATCATGTCGGACGACGGCAGCCTCGACCCTCACTACGTGAGCGAAGCTGGCGCGTCGGTCGCCAACGGCACCTACCTGTCTTGTCCGTGCACGAGCCTCGGCAACTCGCCCCAGGACAAGGCGTTCTCCACGGGTTTCAAGAAGATGGCGGGCTTCCCCATCGGGACCTACTCGGCTGAGGCCTACGACGCGACCAACACGATCATCGCCACGATGAAGAAGATCGGTGCGAAGGTGACTCGCCCCGCACTCGTCGCCGGACTTCACAAGATCGTCTACAAGGGCTTGACCAAGGTGGTGCACTTCCAAAAGGACGGCAACATCGCCGGCAGCACCGAGTACATCTACCAGGTCAAGGGCGGAAAGATCGTCGAGCTCGGCATGGCGAGCCAGCTCCTCGCCAAGTCCTAGCGGCACTTTTGCTGGACCGGCCCGCCTGCCGCCTTGCGCTGAGGGCGGGCCGGCAGTCATCTGAGACACCCCCGGCGGCCGGGCAGCGAGCGACTGCCCGGCCGCTGTGCGACCCGTGCGGAATGTGGGGAGAGCCCCGGCGATGTGTTTCACGACCAACTTCTGGCCGTTCTTGGTACAAGGGTTAGCCGACGGCTTCCTCTACGCGCTGATCGCGCTTGGCTATACCCTCGTCTACGGTGTGCTGCAGCTCATCAACTTCGCTCACAGCGAGGTGTTCATGAGCGGCGGCTTTGCCAGCTACTTCGTCCTCGAGGCGCTGATCGGCACGTCCCAACCTCACGGCATGGCGTCGGTGGGCTACGTCGCGATCGGGATCGGCGCCGGGGCCTTTGGCGGCGCGCTCGTGGCCTTCTTATTGGAGCGCGTCGCCTACCGGCCGCTGCGGCGCCGCAATGCGCCCCGCCTCGCCTTCTTGATCAGTGCAATCGGCGCCTCGTATTTCATCTACAACCTCGCCGGCAAGGAGTTCGGACGCAACGCCCTCGAAATCCCCGCGCCGTTCTTGAACGGCCCGGCGTTCACTCTCTTTGGGGCGACGATCCAAACCGACTACGTCGTTGTCGCAATCTGCGCCATCGTCATGTTGATCATCGTCGACCGGGTCGTTGCGATGACCCGCCTCGGCAAGGGCATCCGGGCAGTGGCTCAAGACGCAGAGACGGCAAGCCTGATGGGCGTCAACATCAACCGGGTCATCTCCCAGACCTTTGTCATCGGCGGGCTCCTCGGCGGCGCCGCGGGCTTCTTGTTCGGCCTCAACTTCGGCGTTGCCTACACGATGGGCTTCACCCCGGCACTGAAGGCCTTTACCGCGGCCGTGCTCGGAGGGATCGGAAACATCCGCGGCGCCGTGCTCGGCGGCCTGCTGCTCGGGGTGATCGAGAACCTGTCGGTGACCTGCATCGGCGCCAACTGGCGCGACGTGGTCGCCTTCGGGATCCTCGTGGTCGTCTTGTTGGTGCGGCCCACCGGAATCCTCGGTGAGCGCCTTGGGCGCTCGGCGTGAGGCCGCGATGACCACGCTGTCGAGCGAGACGCTCAGCCATCCCGAGCGGATGGTCCCGAGCTCCCCCGCTCCGGGCGATGGGCGCTTCGCCGGACTGGTGCGGCTGTCGCACAACGACGACGTGCGCCGCTTCGTGATCTCCCTCGTCGGTGGCCTCGTCCTCGCGCTCATCACTGGGCCGGAGGGCAACGGCGTCCAGATGCTCTCGGGGATCGACGGCGCACTGTTGCACCCCCACGTCCTCATCTGCCTGGCGGTGACCCTCGGCGTCTGGACGCTCATCACCGTGCGCCAACACTTCGCACGACACGTCGAGCACCTGAGCGGCAAGATCATGGCGCTCCCCAAGGCACTACTCCCCGACCGGCGAGTGCGGGCAGGCCTGTGGCTGGCGCTGCTGGCGTTCGCCATCACCTATCCGCCCACCCTCAACAGCTTCTGGCAGAACGTCCTCGTCGAACAGATCGGCATCTATGTCCTGCTCGCCATCGGTCTGAACGTGGTGGTGGGCTATGCGGGGCTCCTCGACCTCGGCTACATCGCCTTCTTCGCGATTGGCGCATACTCCGATGCCTACTGGACCGGGATGCTGCCGGTGCACCCGCCGTTCCACCTCAATCCGTTCTGGGTATTCCCGCTCGCGATCTTGACGGCAATGCTTGCGGGCGTCTTACTCGGCGGGCCGACGCTTCGTCTTCGCGGTGACTACCTCGCGATCGTGACCCTCGGCTTCGGCGAGATCATTCAGATCGTCGCCAACAACCTCCAGGGGGTCACCGGCGGCGCCCAGGGTGTGATCAACATCCCGCACTTCTCGGTCAATGTGGCGGGGATCAAGTACCACTGGGGCCTCGCGAATTTGCCCTACTACTACCTGATCCTCGGCTTCATCGTCCTCGCGCTGCTCGCCTACTTCTCCCTCGAGCATTCAAAGGTGGGACGCGCCTGGACGGCCATTCGCGAGGCGAGGTCGCGGCCGAGGCGGCAGGGATCAACACCTTGAAGTACAAGGTGATGGCGTTTGCCATCGGCGCGTCGACCTCCGGGGTCGCCGGCGTCATCGTTGCCAGCCAGATCGGCTTCGTTGAGCCCGGCGACTTCACCGTGCAGCTGTCGATCCTCATCTTGGTGCTCGTGATCTTCGGCGGCATGGGCTCGCTGGCGGGCGCCGTAGTGGGCGCGGCAGTGCTGCAATGGCTGCCCCAGTTCCTTCGCGTCCACCCGCTGTTCGGCTACAACCAGCTCGACTTGTACATCTATTTCGGCGCGATCTTGATCTTGATGATGATCTTCCGACCCGAAGGGCTTATCCCCTCGCGCCGTCGCCGGCGGGAGATCGCGCTCGCCGAGCACGGCGTCGGCAGCGCGGATGCGATGGAGACTGGACATGCCGGCGGTGGCCTCGCCGCTGTCACGAGTCCTGAGGCCGACTTGTGAGCGCGCCGGTGGGCGCTGCGGCGCCGCGGGCGAACGAGACCGGTGGCGACTCGCTCATCGAGGTCAGGCACGTCACCTTGCGTTTCGGCGGCGTCACGAGCCTCTCCGACGTCTCCCTCAGCCAGCGTCGCGGCGAGATCTTGGCGGTGATCGGCCCGAACGGCGCCGGCAAGACCTCGCTGTTCAACTGCCTTACCGGCGTCTACACGCCACAGGTCGGCGAGGTGCTGTTCCGGCCCGCCAGCGGCGCGGTGCTGTCCGTCGTTGGCACCAAGGCCTACAAGGTGAACCGGGCGGGGATCGCGCGCACGTTCCAGACGAGCCGCCTCTTCAACGCGCTGACAACGTTCGAAAACGTCAAGATCGGCGTCGAGTCGCGCTTTCGGGTCGGGCCGCTTGGCTCGATGCTGCACCTCCCCCACACGCGCCGCGCCGAGCGCGAGAGCGACGCCAAGGTGATCGAGCTCCTTCACTTCGTCGGCCTGACGGAGCGCGCGAATACGATCGCGAGCTCGCTGACGGCTCCGGCCCGAGCTGTTGCTGCTCGACGAACCCGCGGCTGGCACGAACCCCGCCGAGAAGGCATCGCTCGTCGAGTTGATCCGCAAGGTCAATACCATCTACGGCGTGAGCGTGCTGTTGATCGAGCACGACATGGGTCTGGTGATGTCGCTCGCCGAGCGCATCATCGTCCTTAACTTCGGCGAGATCATCGCCGAAGGGACCCCGCGCGAGGTCCAGCAAAACCAGGCGGTCATCGAAGCCTATCTCGGTGCCCCGGAGTCAGGTGAGGACGACCGATGACCCCGGTGCTCGAGCTCGTCGACCTCGAGGTCCGCTACGGTTCGGTTCCCGCACTGCGCGGGATCAGCCTCGTCGTCGAGCGCGGCGAGATCGTCACCCTGCTCGGCGCCAACGGCGCCGGCAAGACGACGACGCTGCGCACGATCTCGGGCCTGCATCGCGCGCACTCGGGCAGCATCCGCTTCAACGGCAGACCCATCCAGGCGCTGGCGGCCCACGACGTCGTCGGGGTCGGCGTCGGCCACGTCCCCGAGGGCCGGCGCATCTTCCCGCGCATGAACGTGCTCGAGAATCTGGAAATGGGCGCCTACCGCCGCCGCGGCGAGCTGAAGGATGACCTCGAGCGCATCTTCCGGCTCTTCCCGGTACTCGGCGAGCGGCGTCGTCAAGACGGCGGGACCCTGTCGGGCGGCGAGCAGCAGATGCTGGCGATCGGGCGGGCGATGATGAGCCATCCCGACGTGCTCTTGCTGGACGAGCCATCGATGGGCCTCGCCCCACTCGTCGTGAAGGCGATCTTCTCGATCATCGACCAGATCCGCGCCGACGGGACGACGATCCTGCTCGTCGAGCAGAACGCGACCCAGGCGTTGCAGCTCGCCGATCGCGGTTATGTGCTCGAGAACGGCGACATCGTTATGAGCGGCCCTGCCTCGCAGATCCTCGGCGATCAGCGGATCCGCGCTGCCTACCTCGGCGAGGGCGCCGCCTCCTGAGCCGGCGCGCCGCCTCGCCCCGGGGCGCGCGGCCGCCCGGCCCGCCGCAACAGGTGTCGACGCGTCACGGAGGCGGTGACGGGTTGCGACGCGCTTCGGTCGTCCGCTCCAGCTCGCGGTTGAACTCCGCGCCGACCAACACGGCGATCGCCGTCAGGTAGAGCCACAGCAAGGTCGCCGCCGCCCCCGCCAGCGCGCCGTAGCTTGCCTGCTCGTGGCCGAAGTGATCGAGATAGAGAGCGAAGGCTGCCGCAGTGCCGATCCAACACAGCGCAGCCAGAACGGCGCCAGGAGAGAGCCACTCGTAGCGGTTCTCCCCAGTCCCCGACGTCCCGAAGCGGTAGTAGGCAGAAAGCAGGACCATCAGCGCGAGGAGGGCACCGCCGTAGCGGACAATGCCCGACACGACCTCGTATTCAGGTGCCAGCAACCCGAAGCTCGCCGGCAGGAGATGGCGGATCGGGTTGCCCAGCACGATGAGGATCGAAGCGCTCCCGCCCAACAGGACCGTGATTCCGATCAGCGGCATCGCCTGGAGCCGGCGCGTCAAGAAGTTGCGGTCCGTCGGGAGCTCGTAGGCGACGTCGAGGGCGATCTCGAGTGCCGAGATCGCCTCGATGGAGCTCCACAGCGCCACGGCCGTGCCCGCCAGCAGCTCCACGAGCCCTGCGCCTCGATGTCCGGGGCGTGTCAGCTGGGCATTGACAAGGCTCGCCATCTGGCTTGGCAGCAGCACGCTCGTGTCGTGCACCAGCTGGTGCAGCGTGTGGGGTGACAGGCCGATGAGCGACAGCAGCCCGACCGCAGCGACGAGGATGGGCAAGAGCGCCAAGAAGCCGTGGAAGGCGAGGCCCGCGGCGACCGCCGTGATGCGGTCGCGGGCGCTCTGGACCAGGACGTGGCCAAGCAAGCGACCCCATTCGCGCGGCGAAAGGCGCCACAGCGCCGGGCGCGAGCCGCGTGGCCGCTCGGCCAGGGCGCGCTGCTCCTCACTCCCGCGGCTCGCCACGCCCCAGGTTGCCGCCGCACGAACAACCCGTCAATGCGCGCCCGGAGCCGCGACCGCCCGCGC
>JAJZKA010000042.1 GCA_021809805.1 Actinomycetes bacterium | reverse complement strand
CGAGCCTCAGCGACGAGCCGGTCCTGTTCGGCGATCGCCTCGGCTCGCCGGGCGATCACCCGGTCGAGGTGTGCTGCTGCGTGGGTGTGCGCCTTGTCGAGCGCGGCGATCGTGCGTTGCGCGTCGCGGACGGTGCTGCGGACAGCCATGGACCCTCCCTTCGGAAGCGGCCACGCCGACCGCTCCTACCGGAAAGGCATCCAGCCGTCCACGCTATGGCGACCCCATCGCCTGCAGACCGCCCGGCGACCGCAGGACGACGTCAGGCTGCCGACCCGCTGGTGGCGCCGCAGGTGTCCGAGCGAGCCGAGCCAGCTCAACGCTGTCCAGACCGGTGAGCTGTTCGGCGAGCCGACCAAGCTCGACGACGGCTTGGGTGGCGGCCGCCAGCTCGACCCGGGCCGAGGTCACAGCGGCGTCCTCGGCGGCTCGAACCTGCTGTTCGGTTCGGACGGCTGCGGTGACCGCCGGGCGGGCGCGTACCGCCCGGGCGACCACGGCCGCGTCGGCAGCGGTGTGGATCCGCCGCCGGCGACAGGCAGCCTCCCAGCGGCGCACACCGAGCCCGCCTGTTGCGCGCACAACATCTTGGGCTGCTCGGGCGACCAGCCGGTCACGGCCGCCCGCCGCCCGCCGCCACCCGTCGAGCGCCAACTGCCACCGCTCGACTCGCACAGCCACGACTTCGACCGCCACGTCCACCCCTTCGCGCACCACCCGTAGCTGTACCACCCAGACCCGTCCCGCGTCCCCCGCTTTCAACAACAGGCGCTCGCTCCGGCCACAGGCCTCCGCTCACGTTCGCTCGCCAGCTCGCTCATGTACCTCACACGTCTGGCACTCAAGGTTGGCCGGCCGCCGGGGGCTGCGCAGGCGGCCGGCCAGGACGGTCGCTGACCTGGGCCGACTCCCGATCCGGGGCATAGCTGGCCCATAGCCTGGATCCCCCGCTGCATACGGCCGACGGGCTGGTCGCAATGGCCGCCCCGCAGGTGGGAGGCGCGACGGTGATCTCGATCCGCCGGATCAGTCTGGGCGGCGGGTTCCGCTACCTCATGGAGTCCGTCGCCAAAGGCGACGGCGCAGCTGGGCGGACGAGCGACCTGGCCCGCTACTACGCGGATTCGGGCACCCCGCCTGGCATCTTCCTGGGCTCCGGGCTGGCTCATCTCGACGGCGGCCGAGGCATCGATCGAGGTACTGAGGTCACCGAGGAGCACCTGCGCAACATGCTGGCGGCGTGCGCCGATCCGATCAGCGGCGAGCCGGTCGGCCGCACGCCGGCGGCGTTGCCGAAGACCGCCCCGGTCGCCGGGTTCGATCTCACGTTCTCGCCGCCGAAGTCGGTGTCTGTCGCCTGGGCGCTCGCGGACCAGCCCACCAAGGCCGTCATCTACGACTGCCACCGCCGAGCCATCGACTACGTCCTTGCCTACGCGGAGCGCACCGTGTTCCGTTCCCGATCTGGGACAGCTGGCGTCGTCGAAGAGGACATCACGGGCGTGACCGCCGCAGCGTTCACCCATTGGGACTCCCGGGCCGGCGATCCGCAACTCCACGACCACGTGGTTGTCTGGAACCGGGCGAAGAGCACCAGCGACGGGCAGTGGCGCACCCTCGACAGCCGGGCCATCTTCCGCTCCACGGTGGCGCTGTCCACGCTCCACCAAGGTGTGCTCGCCGACATGCTGACCGATGCTCTCGGAGTGGGATGGGAAGCCCGCGGACGGCGTCACTCGACCCGCCCGAAGTACGAGATCACCGGGGTACCCGATCGGCTGCTGGCCGAGTTCTCCATGCGCTCAGCGCAGGTCGAGGAGGCGAAAGACGAGTTGGTGGCCAGCTTCGTCGCTGCCCACGGACGGCAGCCGACCAACGTCGAAGTGCTGCGCATGCGCCAACAAGCGACGCTGGCCACCCGGCCCGACAAGCAGCACCGCAGCCTGGCAGAGATGACCGCTGGGTGGCGCCGGCGAGCCGAAGGAGACCTCGGCGACACCGCCCAGCAGGTTGCCTGGGTTGCCGGTCTCAGGGACCGCAACGACCTGCCGATCCTGCGAGCCGACGACCTTCACGACGGGATCCTCGACGATGCCGCCGAAGCGACGGTCGTGGCGGTAGCTGAACGGCGCTCCACCTACGGCCGCCACAACCTCCTCGCCGAGGCCGCCAGGCTTCTCGACGGTGTGCGCTTCGCCAGCCCCGACGACCGGGTCACCGTGGTCGAACGCATAGCGGACCTCGCCGCCAAGAGTTCTGTGCTCATCACCCCGCCGCCACAGCACCACACACCGGCCCGATACCTCCGTACCGACGGCAGCTCACGGCTCCACCCGCTGCGCCACCAGCGGTTCACCACCCAACTAATCCTCGACGCCGAAGCCCGCCTCCTGGCGGCAGGCAGGCACACGGACGGACCGGCCGTACCGGTCGCCGTCGTCGCCGACACCGCTACCAGCAACCTCCCTGGTCGGTCCTACGGGCTGTCGGTCGACCAGGCCTTGGCGGTCGAGAAGATCACCACCTCGGGCCGAGTCGTCGACATCCTCGTCGGACCGGCCGGCACCGGGAAGTCGACGACCATGGCCGGGCTGCGGGCCGCCTGGGAAGCCAACTTCGGGGTCGGTTCGGTGGTGGGTCTCGCCCCTTCGGCGGCGGCCGCAGAAGTCCTCGCCGCCGAGCTCGGCATCGACACCGAGAACACCGCCAAATGGCTGACCGAGTGGCGCCGAATCCCCGACCTGCAGGCCCGCCGACAGCAACTGGCCACGAACCTGGCCCGCCACGCGCACCCCACTTCGGCCGGCGCCAAGCGGCTCCGAAGCCAGCTGGCGGAAGCCGACCGGGCGATCGCCGAGCGCTGCCTTCGACCCGGACAGCTGGTCATCGTCGACGAAGCCTCCCTGGCCGGCACCTTCGCCCTCGACGAGCTGGTCTCTGCTGCCGAACAGGCCGGGGCGAAGGTGGCGCTGGTGGGGGACTGGGCGCAGCTCTCCGCCGTCGAGGCCGGCGGCGCATTCGGCCTGCTGGCCAGAGACCGCGGTGACGTTGTCCCCGAACTCACCGACGTCCGTCGCTTCGACGCCACGTGGGAGAAGGCAGCCAGCGTGCAGCTCCGCCTCGGCCATGGGGATGCGATCGATGCGTACCTGGACCACGGGCGAGTCGTGGAAGGGACGGGCGACGAGGTGCTCGACGCGCTGTTCGCCGCGTGGAGGCACGACACCGAGGTCGGTCGGAGCAGCCTGATGATCGCCGGCGACACGGCAACCGTCGCCGAGTTGAACCGCCGGGCCAGAGCCGACCGAGTGGCCACCGGTGTTGTCGACGCAGCCGGCGTCAACATCGCTGGCGACCAGGTTGCCGGCGTCGGCGACGAAGTCGTCACGCGCCAGAACCACCGGCTCCTCGTGGCCGGAAGCAGGTGGGTCAAGAACGGCGACCGATGGGTCGTGACTGCTGCCAACGGTGACGGAAGCCTGACGGTTCAGTGCGTTGCCGGCCGAGGCGAAGTGGTGCTACCGGCCGACTATGTCGCCAGCCACGTCGAGCTTGCCTACGCCACCACCGCCCATCGGGCCCAGGGCCGCACCGTCGCCACCGCCCACACCTTGGTGTCGCCGGCGACCACGCGCGAGGTTCTCTATGTCTCTGCCACCCGTGGCCGCACGGCCAACCGGCTCTACGTGGACATTGCCTTCGACCCCGACCCGCAGACGGGGCACGACAACCTGCTGGTCCATCAAGACGCCCGGACCGTCCTCGCAGCAGTCATCGCCAACGAAGGGGCGGACATCTCTGCCCACGAGACCGTTCAACGAGAACGCCACGGGTCGGAGAGCATCGTCACGTTGGCTGCCGAGTACCAGTCCATCGCTCGACTTGCTCGAGCCGAACGTTGGGAAGCCGTCCTTGGTCGAACGGCGCTGACCGCTGATGAACTGGGCCGCATCCGCACGAGCGATGCCTACGGCCCGCTACTGGCAACCCTCTCCGACGCCGAAGAGCGGGGCCTTGATGCGGAAGCGACGCTGCTTCGGTTGGTTTCGGATGGCTCGTTCGGTGGCGCAGCCGATGTCGCTGCCGTGCTCCACGAACGGGTCGATCGATGGGCTGACGCAGCGGAACATCCCAGGCACGAGCTGACCGAAACCGTCACCGGGCTGATCACCCGGATGCGGTCCGTTCCGGACCCGAATCTCGGCCGAGCACTCGATGAGCGCGCCCGAGCGATGGAGGAACGAGCCCGTGTACTTGCCCAGAGCGCGATCGGGAATGACGCATCCTGGGTCCGTCAGCTGGGGCCAGAGCCCGCCAGCCCCGCCGAGCACAACCGCTGGCTGCGAACGGTAGCGACCGTCGCAGCGTTTCGCGAGCGTTGGGGCATCGACAGAGATCCTCGGCCTCTGGGTCCGCCGAGCGGATCGTGCGTCGAAGCTGACATGCAGCGCAGCCGAGCGCTCGCTGCCATCCGAGCATTGGGCACTACGGGGACAGATGCGAACCTTCAGCGGCCGCATGGTCATGCGCCCGACCTGCTCGAAGAAGCACTGGCACCGGACGGCTTCGACCTGTAGGGGAACGCCGGCCGAGCAGAGAGCACCCGTGGCCGCGGTGATCGGCACGTCGTAGAGGCCGGCACAGATCGGCAAAGACGGGCCGCCGTCGGTACTAGTAGCGTCTGGAGCGTGACCGAGCCATGGGTGTCGGCCGACGTGATCGCCGAGCACCTCGGCGTGACGAAGGACAGCGTCTACACCTGGATCGCGAAGAAGGGCATGCCAGCCCATCGGGCTGGGCGCCTGTGGAAGTTCAAGGTCACCGAGGTCGACGAGTGGGTGCGCCGCGATGACGCCGACGAACCGGCGAAGTCCCCCAGCAAGAGGGGTCGCTGATGGAGATCATCGACAACCTCAATAAGCGGCTGGGCGAGGATCTCAAGGTCACGCTCACTCGCGGTTCCAAGCTGCGGATCGCCGCCTCGACGTTCTCGATCTACGCGTTCGAGGCGTTGCGCAAGGAGCTGGAGGGCGTCAAGGAGTTGGAGTTTCTCTTTACTGCTCCGACGTTCGTCGCCGGCCAGGCGACCGACCGGGTGACCAAGCAGCGTCGGGAGTTCTACATCCCACAGACTCGGCGGGAGTCCAGCCTGTACGGCTCGGAGTTCGAGATCCGGTTGCGGAACAAGCTGACCCAGCGAGCGATTGCCAGGGAGTGCGCGGACTGGATCAAACGCAAGGCCACCTTCAAGTCCAATAAGACCGGTGCTCCGATGCAGCAGTTCGCCGTTATCGACGATCGAGCGGCCTACACGCCGCTGCAGGGCTTCACCTCCGCCGACCTCGGTTACGAGCGTGGCGACGCGGTGTCCAACCTCGTGAACAAGATCGACGAGGCGCCTCTGGCGTCCGCTTACCTCCGGACCTTCGAGCAGATCTGGTCGAGTCCTCAGCAGGTCGAGGACGTCACCCAGCTTGTCTACGAGCACATCGCCAGCGCGTACGCAGAGAACAGCCCTGAGCGGATCTACTTCCTGATCCTCTACAACCTGTTCTCGGAGTTCCTGGAAGACATCAGCGACGACGTGCTCCCCGATGACCTGACGGGTTGGCGGGACTCGGAGATCTGGAAGCGGCTCTACAACTTCCAGCGCGACGCGGCGGTGGGGATCATCAACAAGTTGGAGACCTTCAACGGCTGCATCCTGGCCGACAGCGTGGGCCTCGGTAAGACGTTCACGGCGCTGGCGGTCATCAAATACTACGAGAACCGCAACAAGTCCGTCCTGGTGCTCGCCCCGAAGAAGCTCGAGGACAACTGGACCACCTACAACAGTCCGTACGTCACCAACCCGTTCTCAGCCGACCGCTTCAGCTACCACGTCCTGGCCCACACCGACCTGTCGCGCGACCGGGGGTACTCCGGTCAGCTAGATCTGAGCAAGGTGAGCTGGGGCAACTTCAACCTCGTGGTGATCGACGAGTCGCACAATTTCCGCAACGCCGATTACGCGGAAGAGAAGGAGAGCCGCTACCAGCGGCTCATGCGCAAGGTGATCCAGAGCGGCGTGAAGACCAAAGTACTCATGCTGTCCGCGACGCCCGTCAACAACAGGTTCCTCGACCTGCGCAATCAGCTCGCGCTCGCCTATGAGGGCAGCTCGGAGAACCTGTCGTCCAAGCTCGACATCCACAAATCGGTTGAGCAGGTCTTCCGAGAGGCGCAGGTCGCCTTCAAGAATTGGTCCGAGCTGCCCGCTGAAGCGCGCACCGCCGACGCGATCCTTCGGATGCTCGACTTCGACTTCTTCGAGCTCCTCGACGTTGTCACGATCGCCCGCTCCCGCAGGCACATCCAGTCCTTCTACGACACCAGCGACATCGGAGCCTTCCCGAAGCGCCTCCCGCCCGAGTCAATCCGAGAGCCGCTGACCGATCTGCCGCAGGCCCCGACATTCAACGAGATCTTCGAGCAGCTCCAGGTCCTCAACCTCGCCGTCTACACCCCGCTGTCGTACGTGTTCCCCAGCAAGATGCAGATGTACATCGACATGTACGCAGTACAGGCTGGCACCGCGCGCGGCAACCTCGGCATGACTGGCCGCGAGCAGGGCCTCAAGACGCTCATGACCGTGAACCTGCTCAAGCGCCTGGAGAGCTCCGTCGAGGCGTTCCGGATCACGCTGCGAAAGGTCGAGGCCGCGATCGACCACGCCCTGGCCGATCTCGACGACCAGGACGGCAAGGTCGCCGACCTCGGCGCCGACTTCGACGACATCGAGGCAGACGACGACGACTTCGAGGTCCCCACCGCGCCGTCGGTCGGCAAGCGGTACCAGATCGACCTCTCCGACATGGATACCACTTCGTGGCGCAACGACCTGAGCCACGACCGCGAGACCATTCGTACGCTCCTGGGGACCATGGATCTCATCACGCCGGAGCACGACCGCAAGCTCCGGCGGCTGAGGAAGGTCATCAGCCGCAAGGTCGAGAACCCGCTCAACGCCGGGAACAAGAAGGTGCTGCTCTTCTCGGCGTTCGCCGACACCGCCCGCTACCTCTACACGAACCTGGAGCAGACCATCCACACCGAGAACAGGCTCCAGCTCGGATTAGTCACAGGAGCCACCCATCCGAAGACGACCCTCGGGGACGGATTTGACTTCCAGAAGCTGCTGACGTTCTTCTCGCCCGGATCGAAGGACAAGGCCGTCGTCTTCCCCGACGAGTCCGGCGAGATCGACGTCCTGATCGGCACCGACTGCATCTCGGAGGGACAGAACCTCCAGGATTGCGACTACGTCGTCAACTACGACATCCACTGGAACCCGGTGCGGATCATCCAGCGCTTCGGCCGTGTCGACCGCATCGGCTCCAGGAACTCCGTGATCCAGATGGTCAACTTCTGGCCCGACATCAGCCTCGATGAGTACATCAACCTCAAAGAGCGCGTCGAGAACCGCATGATCATCGCGGATCTCGCGGCCACCGCCGACGACAACCTGCTCACCCAGGAGAGCAACGACACCAAGTTCCGCAAGGAGCAGCTCCGCCGTCTCCAAGACGAGGTGATCGAGCTTGAAGACGTCCGCACCGGCGTCTCGATCACCGACCTGGGGCTCAACGACTTTCGCATGGACCTGCTCAAGTACATGGAGCAGTACGGCGACCTCGCCTCCTCACCCAAGGGTCTCCACGCGGCGGTACCAGCGGACCCCGCACGCGGCCTGCGGCCAGGCGTGATCTTCGCCCTGCGCAGCGTGGACGGACAGACGACCATCAACCGCCACAACCGGCTGCACCCGTACTACCTGATCTATCTCGACGACGGGGGCGTCATCACCGCCCATACGGAGGTCAAGGAGCTGCTCGACCTGATCCGGGCGAGCTGCCAGGGCGCGGACGAGCCGGTTCCTGCGGCGTATCACGTCTTCAACCGCCTCACGAGCGAGGGAGCGGAGATGGTTATCTACTCCCGCCTCCTCAACGACGCCATCGGCTCGGTGATCGACGTCACCGAGCAGCGCGACATCGACAGCCTCTTCTCTGGCACGAAGACCACGGCCTTGCAGCAGCGTTTCCGAGAGCTCGACGACTTCGAGCTGATCGCGTTCCTCGCCATCGTCGAGCCGGAGGCGGCGGATGGCTGAGCTTGTCCAGTGGCCCGAGGGGGCGAAGGTCGACCGCCTGATCCCGAAAGAGCGTCTCTACGCCGAAGCGGGCGCCAGCACCGCTCTCAAGCAGCGATTCGTCGATGAGGTTCAACGGGTCCGTTGGGCCTACAAGCTGGGCGAGGAGTCGCTGCGGCTTTCCCCCGCAGGGACCGTCACGGAGATCCAGGTCTTCGTGATCGAGCTGAAGGGCACCGATCTGGACAACTCCGTGCTGGTCTCCATCGACAGGTCCATCCCGAGCCAAATCATCTTCGAGCTGCGCCGCGCCACCGGCCGTGGGGGCGAGCAGGCGATGGTCGCCGCCTATAAGCGGAGCGGCGGCACGACCAAGACCGCCGACTACTTCCGCACCGCATGGATCGGGGCAGGCCAACCTCGTATGCCTCTGCCTGCGGCCCTCGACATGGACGGCCTCTACGGCCAGCTCCTGGGCGTGCTTCTCCCGCATCCGATGAGACCGAGCGAGGGACTGTCGGAAGCCATCGAGAGAATGAGCCGCATCCGTAGCCTCGGTCGCGAAGTCTCGGCGCTGGAGAAGCGCGTGCGGACTGAGCCGCAGTTCAACCGGAAGGTCGGACTGCGCAACCAACTTCGCACCAGGCAGGCCGAGCTGGATGACCTGACCAAGAGTGAGGACCGCATGACCGAGGAAGCCGCATGGAGAAGCTGAAGATGCACTCGCCCGACCTGACCGAGCAGAACATCGACCGAATCGCGGAGCTGTTCCCCCAGGTCATTACCGAGACACTCGACGCGGACGACAACCCGGCCCGCGCCATTGACTTCGATGCCCTCCGCCAAGAGCTTTCCGATCACATCGTCGAGGGACCACAGGAGCGCTACCAGCTCGACTGGCCCGGCAAGCGCGCCGCCGCCTTCGCGGCTAACGCGCCTATTGCCAAGACGCTGCGCCCGGTGCGCGAGGAGTCGGTCGACTTCGACACCACCCGCAACCTCTTCATCGAAGGGGACAACCTCGACGCCCTGAAGCTGCTACAGGAGTCGTACCTCGGCAAGGTCAAGCTCATCTACATCGATCCGCCCTACAACACGGGCCATGACTTCGTCTACGACGACGACTTCGCCGAGTCCAGCGCCGACTACCTTGCCCGCTCTGGCCAGAAGTCGGTGACGGGCGACCGCCTCGTCGCGAACACCGAGGCGAACGGCCGGTTCCACTCCGACTGGCTCAGCATGATGTACCCGCGGCTCAAGCTGGCGCGCAACCTGCTTCGGGACGACGGTGTCATCTGCGTCTCCATCGATGACAACGAAGTCGCCAATTTGGTGAAACTCTGCGAGGAGGTCTTCGGCGCCGACAATCACCTGGCGACTTTCATCTGGAAGAGCAAGTCCGGCGGAGCCAACGACAGCGGCGAGGTGGCCGTCGACCATGAGTACGTCGTGTGTTTCAGCAGAACCAACAGCGGCAGCGCGCTCGGCCTCGACCCTGGCGCAGTCGCGACAACCTCCTATAGCAACGAGGACGAGCACGGGCGTTACGCGCTCGAGCGACTCGACAAGCAGAACCTCCAGTATTCGGCCTCGCTGGACTATGATCTGGTCGGACCCGATGGCTCGATCTACCAGCTCAGGCACAGGGACCCCTCGCGGCCCAACGCCGTGTGGCGCTGGGCCAAAGAGCGCGTTGAGCGGGACATTGACCGACTGGTGTTCAAGGGTGGACACGTATACACCAAGAACTATGAGAAGGAAGGGGGGAAACCGCGCTCGCTCTTAGTCGACGAACGATTTGGCCGCACTCGGACCGGAAACACCGAAGTCCGCGAACTCCTCGGCGGAAGCTACTTCGACAATCCCAAGCCGACGAAACTGCTTTCAGCGATTGCCACGATCGCCGCCTCGGACGACGCGGTCGTGCTCGACTTCTTCGCTGGTTCGGGCAGCCTCGGTCAGGCGGTCATGGACCTCAATGCCAAAGATGGCGGAAGCCGCCGCTTCATCCTAGTCCAACTGCCTGAGCGTACTCCAGACGGCTCGGACGCCCGCAATGCTGGGTTCGAGTCTATCGCCGACGTATCGCGCAAGCGCCTTGGCGTCGTAGGCTCCAACATTCGATCGAGCCTCACCGGTCAGCAGACTGACGTGGGCTTTCGCACTCTCAAAGTCGACTCCACCAACGTCGCCGATGTGCTGCGCTCTCCGGCGGACACAGCACAGGACACGTTGCCGGCGTTTGAGGACAGCATCAAGCCCGGACGTACAGGAGAGGACCTGGTGTTCCAGGTGATGCTCGAGTGGGGTCTCGACCTGTCGCTGCCGATCAAGGCCGGCGTGGTGGCGGGGTGCCCGATCTTCGACGTGGACGACGGTATGCTGCTGGCGTGCTTCAACTGCGCCATCACGACGGACTTGGTGAAGGGACTAGCAAGCCGTCAGCCTCTGCGGGTCGTCTTCCGCGACTCGGACTTCGAGTCCGACACGGCGAGGATCAACGCCGAGCAGATCTTCAAAGAGCTGTCACCCGCGACGGAGCTGAGGAGCTTCTGAGATCTCGATGAGCGAGTTTGATGTCATTGCCCAACCCGCGGGTTCGACGGTCTCGCATGTCCTCCGCACCGCCCTCGTTGACAACCGGTTTAACAAACTGAGGGCCGCCGTAGCATACATCATGGCATCGGGAGTCCAGGAGCTCCAGGAGGCCTTGGCCGATTCCGCGCTGAACAGGTCATGGCTCACGTCCTTCGATTGGTGCCGCTCAGACCCGGCGGCGCTATCCGCCCTCCATCAGCAGAGTCTGTCATCGGTCAGGATCCATGATGGCAAGCGAGTTGTCCTCCGTCCGGGCTGCGGGCCGACCACCTCGTTCCATCCCAAGTCGTTTCTCTTCACGGGGCCTGACCACGCCCTGCTCGTGGTGGGATCTGCGAACATGTCGCGTAACGGACTCCTGCACGGAGTTGAGGTCGACGCCGCGATTGAGGTCGCCGGCCACAGCAAGAGGACCGAATCCGCATGGCGTCAGATCGACTCTGCACGCTTATGGTTTGACGCCGAGTGGACCAAGGCGCGTAGCTTCGCCGGACTGAGTTCGGACTACCAAGCTAAGTATGACCGGCGCCCTCCGTCGTCCGCGGTGCTTGAGTTCGGCGAGACGAGCTCATTCGTCCGGCGAGGCTTCACGGCGGAGCAACTGGCACAGGTGGCGCACGCTCAAACGATGTGGATCGAAGCGGGCCGTCTGACTGCCCGCACCAGTGCTACCCCGGGACACCAACTCATGATGCGTCCACTAACTCGAGTGTTCTTTGGCTTCCAGCCGCTATCGGTTCCTAGGAAGACCCAACTGGGCTCGGTGCGGATCAGGTTCGGTGGCACCCTACACGCCAATCGCACCCTTGAGTTCGCCCACAACTCTATGGATCGACTCAACCTGCCGACGAGCGGAGCCAATGGGACGGTGCGATATGACGGGAAGATCCTCAAGTTCACTAAGATCGCACTTGGCGGCATGGTTGCCTACGAACTGTCGATCATCAGCAAGCGCGAGCGGAACTCATTGAAGGCGGTTAGCCGACGTCTCAATCTCAGCTTCGCGATGCCCGGCGGCCGAGCCTTCGGATTCACCTAGGGGAACTGGTCACTATGAAGCTCCAGTTCAAGGTTCAGCAATACCAGACCGAGGCCGTCTACGCCGTGATCGACGTGTTCGCCGGACAGCCGTATGCCGACGGGGTGAAGTACCGCATCGACCCCGGCGAGCACACGGCGATGACCCTGCTGGACGAAGCTGGCCTCCGTAACGCTGAAATCCAGATTAAGCCCACACAACTCCTGGAGAACGTCCAGAAGGTTCAGGCTGCTCGCGGCCTGACGTTGTCGAAGGAACTGGTCAAGTCGCCTGCGGCGCCGATCAACCTCGACATCGAGATGGAGACGGGCACAGGGAAGACCTACGTCTACATCAAGACCATCATGGAGCTCTACAAGCGTTACGGGTGGTCGAAGTTCATCGTCGTCGTGCCGTCGATTGCGATCCGCGAGGGTGTGAAGAAGTCGTTCGATATTACCGCCGAGCACTTCCATCAGCACTACGGTACCAAACCGCGGACCTTCATCTACGATTCGTCGTGCCTGCAGGAACTGGAGCGCTTTTCATCGGACTCCGGTATCCAGGTCATGATCATCAACACGCAGGCCTTCAACGCTGCCGCCGACGCGGAGCAGAGGGCCGCCGAAGGCAAGCGAGCATCTGAGGCAGCTCGGCGGATCTTCCGAGAGCTCGATGACTTCCAGTCTCGCAAGCCGGTTGACGTGATAGCGGCGAATCGTCCGATCGTCATCATCGATGAGCCCCAGAAGGTAGAGGGAACAGGGAAGAACGCGTCCAAGACGCTCAAGGCGCTTGGACTCTTTCGGGCGCTCTTCGCTCTGCGCTATTCGGCGACTCACAAGATCGAGCGCACCAAGGTCCACCGCCTCGACGCGGTCGACGCGTACAACCAGAAGCTGGTGAAGAAGATCGCGGTGCGCGGCATCACCGTGAAGCACCTGGCCGGCTCCAGCGCCTACCTGTACGTGGACGGGCTGGAGGTCGGCAAGGGCGTGGACTTCCCCAAGGCGCGGGTCGAGTTGGAGGTGCAGACCGCCCAGGGCATCAGGCGGCAGGTGAAGCGCCTCTCGCAGGGGATGAACTTGCACGACATCTCGGGCGGCATCGAGGCGTACAAGGGCCTGTTCATCCGGGACGTCGACGCCAACCGCGACATCATCGAGCTGAGCAACGGCGACATCATCGGCGCGGGCGAGGTCACCCAGGACGTGGCCGAGGACCAGAAGCGCCGCATCCAGATCCGCGAGGTCATCCGCGCCCACCTCGACAAGGAGCGCGAGCTGTTCGCGCAGGGCATCAAGACGCTGTCGCTGTTCTTCATCGACGAGGTCGCTAAGTACCGCGACTACACCCGCGAGGACACTCTCGGCGAGTACGCCCGCGTGTTCGAGGAGGAGTACGACGCGGTGCTCGCCGACTGCCTCGGGCAGCTCGACTTCGGTGAGGCCGCAGAGCGGTACCGCGAGCATGTCGAGGCGATCCCGGTGCGGTCGACGCACGAGGGCTACTTCTCGATCGACAAGAGGACCGGTCGCGCGATTGACGGGAAGATCGCTGCGCGCGGCGACTTCGCTGGCCAGTCTGATGACGTGGATGCCTATGACCTGATCCTCAAGGACAAGGAGCGGTTGCTGTCGTTCGAGGAGCCGGTGCGGTTCATCTGGTCGCATTCGGCGCTGCGGGAGGGCTGGGATAACCCGAACGTGTTCGTGATGGGCATGCTCAAGAAGAGCGACAACACAACCACGCGTCGGCAGGAAATTGGCCGCGGTCTGCGCCTGTCGGTCGACCAGCACGGCGAGCGGATGGACAACCCCGTCACCGTTCACGACATCAACGAACTGACCGTGGTCACCGACGAGTCGTACACGGAGTTCGTGACCGCCCTGCAGAAGGAGATCATCGATTCGCTGTCGGCTCGCCCGCGCAAGGCGAGCGTCGACTACTTCACCGGCAAGCAGTTCACGCTCGCCGACGGGTCGACGAGCGTGTCGGAGAAGGTGGTCGCGCAAGCGCTGTATAACCACCTCATCCGCAACAACTACATCGACGACGACGGCTTCGTCACCCAGGAGTACAAGGACGCCCGGTCCGACGGCACCCTCGCCGCACCCATGGCGGAAGTGCTCAAGCCGGTCATCGACTTCATGTGGCCGCTCGTCGATGCGCTGTACCTCGACGTGCCGAAGCCTACGGATAGCCGCAAGCCGAAGAAGATCCCGTTCAACGAGGCGAACTTCAAGAAGCGTGAGTTTCAGGAGCTGTGGGGCCGCATCAACCACAAGGCCGTCTACCAGGTCGAGTTCGACTCCACCGAGCTGATCGCCAACTGCATCCGGGTGCTCGACAAGTCGCTCAACGTCACGGTGATGCAGTACCTCGTCGAGGCCGGCAGGCAGGTCGTCGGCCTCGAAGTCGAGCAGCTCGAAGCGGGCACCGGATTCAAGGTCTCGGAGACGAAGGTCGAGCACTCGGCTGTCTCGGCCGCCTCCACCGTGAAGTACGACCTTCTGGGCGAGATCGCCGAGAAGACCCAACTCACACGCCGGACCTGCGCCGCGATCCTGACCGGTGTGAACCCGGGGACGTTCGCGAAGTTCAAACAGAACCCCGAGCAGTTCATCACCGAGGCCGCCCGCCTGATCAACGAGCAGAAGGCGACCGTCATCGTCGAGCACCTGGCGTATGACCTCCTCGATCAGCGCTACGACTCCTCGATCTTCACCGAGAACCAGACCGCCCAGGATCTGACCAAGGCCGGCGAGAAGCTCAAGAAGAGCGTCTACGAGTACGTGGTCACCGACTCGAAGGTCGAGCGCTCGTTTGTCGAGCAGCTCGACGTTGCCAACGAGGTCGTCGTGTACTCCAAGCTACCGCGCGGGTTCTTCATCCCGACCCCCGTCGGGGACTACAACCCGGACTGGGCGATCGCCTTCACGCAGGACAAGGTCAAGCACGTCTTCTTCGTCGCCGAGACCAAGGGCTCCATGTCCACGCTCCAGCTCAAAGGCGTCGAGGAGGCCAAGATCGAGTGTGCCCGCAAGTTCTTCGCCTCGCTCAACGACAAAGCCGACAACAACAGCGTCAAGTACGACGTCGTGAAGGACTACGACTCGCTGCTCAGCCTCGTCACCGCATGAGGCCATGGCCGAGGGGGGACTATCTCATGGCTGGTACCACCGGTCGCTGCAACGGTCCGGCCATGATGGCCGGGTCGACCCGCAGCAGACGACCGATGGAACCAGCCCACTGTGGTCGCGTATTAGTCACCTCCCGCTACCTGCTCAATCCAGCCGCGAGGGATCAAGGCAGTACCGTCTCGCCACGTCTCGATCACGGATTCCTGGAACCAGTCGTCGTCCCTGAAGTCGGCATGGTCGAAGGCGATGATTTGTAGCTTGCCACCCAGCGAGCCGACGACGTCGTACAGCATTTTGTATAGCTTGCGCGTGTTGTCGCGATCGCTGTCGGAAAGCTCGCTCAGGTCGCCGCCCTCCTCACGGTCGCGAGGGAAGAACGCCTGGCTTGGCTGGTCGAGCACGAGAAACCTCGGCACAGGCCGGCCGGCGGCAATGAAGAAGTCTTGGAGCCCGAGGTAGGCAGTTAGGTGGTAGCCGACCCAACTCATGCCGCTCCCGATTGCGCCGGCGTCCATGTAGGCTGGGCCTTGGAGGGTGTCAGCGACGACGGTGAGCCGGTGGGGATCGATCCGAACGCCGTGGTCGGAGTGTTCGAGAGGAAGCGCGCGGGCCAGCTTCGTCATCTTGCGGCTCGCGATCGCCAACTGCGATTCAACGGCTGAGCGCAGCGTTTCCGGGTCTAGCTCCTCAGCCAGGGCATCCGCACGCGCATTGAGGTCGTCGAGTTGCTGCGCCAGCATCTTGACTACGTTCACGACATCGGTGGGGAGCGTGGCGAGGTATTGGGCGATGCGTCCTCGGACGAAGCTGTGCTGCGCAACACGGCCTCTCGCAGCTGCCCG
This sequence comes from Actinomycetes bacterium, assembly GCA_021809805.1. Classification (GTDB taxonomy): domain Bacteria; phylum Actinomycetota; class Acidimicrobiia; order Acidimicrobiales; family Bog-793; genus JAKABX01. Next base: position 8,440 of record JAJZKA010000042.1, on the reverse strand, counting down.
GGCTTCGTCGGTGTGAGCCAGGGACTCGAGCGCGGAGTCAACGTCTGCCAGAGCAGTCCGAGCGGCCTCCCGCTCTTGCAGCAGTTGCGCTCGTGCGGCTTCAACCCTGGGTTGGTCTCGCTGTGCAAGTTCAAGTCGCTTGGTCACGCGTCCCAAGCGCTGAGTGATGGCCTCGTGTACGGGCTGACCCGCGACGGTCGAGGTGCAGAGGGGGCAGACGACATCTCCGTTCGCACCTTCAGGCACCAGCCCGATCGAGGCGAGCCGGACGCGGTGCTCGTTGAGTTCTTGGCCATATTCGGTGCTGACATTCGCAAAGTCGTCGAGCCCACGGAGAGTTCCGTTGATGTCGCGAATCCGCTGCCGGAGGCTCGATCGCTGCTGAACAAGGAGTTCCGCTTGCTGTCGATCGTCGCTTTCGGCCACGTCAGCTGCCGGTTCTTCGTCTTGCAGTACGCGGACGAGGATCGCCTTCGCTTCGTCGGCGTTCGTAGGAACCTGTTGGTTGTCGAGGAGGCCACTGGATTGAGCTTCCGCGAGCAACCCGAGCGCTAGACCCAGGCCACGATCTTGCTGGTCACGTGCTCGCTGGAGTTCGTTCGTCTTCTGGCGAATCGTGCGCCGCAGCGTGGCCAGGTCTTGGCGCTTGCGAATCGCGTCCATGCCCTGGGCACCGAGGAAGTACGGGAGCGTGTCGCGGATGGCCTGTTTCTGGAACTCGCGGTTCTGGCGGTGAAACAGGATGTCGGGGTTGGCGACCTCACCCTGACCCTGAAAGCAGTAGTACAGGGAGTGCCGGAAGTTGGCGGCGAGCGCCCGCCGGGTCTGTCCCTCGGGTGGTTCGAAGAGGTTCTCCTCGATCCCCACCAGCCCGCCGAGGTAGGCGACAAGGTCGTCGGCATTGGAGTTGATATTCAGCGAGGCCATCGGTGGCACGCTCGTCTCACCGATCGCAAGCACTGCCTGGGTTGTCGTCGCTCCATGCGCCGGGGCTGGCCGGGCAATGAAGCATTGAGTCTCGCCAGCGTGCGCCAGGAGGCCATACCAGCGAACCGTGTTCTGAATTGGCCCGAGGGGTACGTGGGGACTGTCACCTCCAAGGAGGAAGCGCAGGATGCCGATCAGGCTCGACTTCCCCGTGCCCGATTCGCCAGTGATGATGTTCAGCTGGCCGGGCTTGAAGTCGATCGTGCGTACTTCGCCCTCCGGGCCGTAGAGCACGAGTGTGTCGAGTTGCATCATGGCCGTAGCCCCCACTGAGCGAGCAGGGTTGCTTCGTCACTCCCCGAGCCGGCGCACCACTTCCCGAGGAATGCCCCGGCGCTGAGACAGCGTCGCCAGTCATCAGTCGGCCTAAGAGTCCGAGGCTGTCGCTCCAACGAACCGGCCCGCAAATCGCCGTCTTGCGATACGAGGACCCCGTGACCAAGCCCGTAGAGGATCGCCCGCGACGTGATGTCCCGAAGGGTCTGGACGCGGTTCGCAAGATCGACTCGAATCAGCGGAGTGTCACGCAGCCATCCCGCCATCGAGGCGACCATCGTTCTTGGTAGCGCTTCGCGAGTTGGGCGATGAAGCGCGCAGGGCAGGATCAGGTAGGCGAACGTCAGCGGCATCGCCGCGTCGGCCTTGGATGCGTACCCCACACAGGCCTTATTGAGGACCACCGAGCAGAACGCCGGATTGAACAGCGCACTTGCCTCTGTGTCGACAAACGCCGGTACCTGCGGCGGATCGACTGCGGTCGGCATCAGGCGACTCCTGGTTCTGCGGGCAGGCCACCTGCTTCATGGATTCGGTGACGTAGGAGGTTCACCCAGTCCGGGTGCCACCCGATCTCCATGCGATCGGCGAGCATGTGCAGTGAGCCCATTGGGATGTATCCGGAGCGAATCTCGCGACGAACTTCCGGAAGGTTCCGCTCCCCAATCGCGTGGAACCTGTTGAGCCCTGCGCGGCGCGCGGATTCTTCGTTCCCCGCTTGGTCGTCCTCGCCCTCCTCCAGCGGCAGAAATACGCGCCGCCACTCCTCGATGAGGAGGCGGTCGTAGTTCTCAAGCTCCAACGGGTTGAGCAGATCTTCCCGCTGCCAGCGGGAACGTTGCAGGAATGCCCGGTTGTGGTCATACACGGCGAGGCCCACGCGTTCATGGTGCAGCATGATCATTCTGAGTTGCTCAACGAAGATCCGGTTGTCTTCAACAACGTCCTCCGACGTCGGTTTGGCGATGTTGCTGAAGTCGAGAGGAAGGTTTTCGTCGCTGAGCGACTGCGCGATGTGAAACAGTCGCCCCTCAACCTCGGCCATTTCGATCCAGTCGGCTTCGCCAGCAGCGATGCGATTCAAATGCTTGATCGCCCGGTCGTGCCACCAGCCCCTGAGCCGTTCGACGAGCGCCTGCCGTCGGTTCTCCCGGACGGTCTTGCGCACCGCTGAGATCAGCTCATCGGTCAAGTCCGTGGACCGCGTTGCTTGGTCGAGGACCGTCAGGCGGTTCAGCAGTTCAATTCGATCATTGGGAGCTAGGTCGAGGAACCGCTTGTAGTAGGCCGTGTTGCCTTTGTTGCCAGCCGCTGTCGCGATCGCCTCCAGCCTCTGGTGCGCGTCGAGGACATCCTGTGCAGTGCGGGCCTTGCCCAACAGGCTGGCGGCTGAGCCCGCCGGAGCAGTGGCGGTGGAGAAGAGAACGAATGCGCAGTTCTCGTCCGACGACACGATCCAGCTATTCAGGCTCTTCCAGATGTCGGGGCTCGCGTCTCCCAGAGACCCCGCAGTGACGTGGTGCTTACTCTGCCACAGCTCGCGGACATCGGTTCCATCCGTTTCGAAGACAATGTCGTCGGCGGTCTCTAGGGAAAGTCGAAGATCGACAGTGTCGTCCATGCGCCGCAGCGTGAGGAGCAAGCCGTATTCGACCTGCGCCAGATAGCCCAGCGCAGCCCCGGCAGCGCTGAACTGGTTCGCAGTGGGCGCTGACATGATCAGACGGTAACAGTGGTGTGTGTCACTAGCCTGCCTGTTTCACGGGGGTGGTGGTCGCCGAGGGGGTTGGGTCCGCCAGGGTGCCTGTCCCGTAAAGAAAAATTGGGGTGTTCGACGTCCTGATTGTCCCCGACAGGAAGGCACCTGGCAGGTGAAGACTATGCGACGGCTGGGCAGGATGTCGGTGACCGCCGATGGTGCGGGGGTGGTGAGCCATGCGGGGTGGAGCTGCTGCGGGAGCTGGCCGAGACGACTGGGTTGGTGGAGGGCTGGGACAAGGCGCTGATCGTCACCTACAAGGCGCTGCCGCTGCCGCTGCCGCTGCCGCTGCCGCTGCCGCTGCCTCGGCCGGGGCGGGTGCTGGGGGATCTGGCGGTGGCGATCGCCGATGGGGCGGTGGCGAGCGGGTGCTGGATCGGGTCCGCCGAGAGCTCCTCGGTGAGGTGCGCTTCGGGCGAGCGGCAGCGCCAGCGGCGGCGTGGGCGGCGGGAGCTGCTCCTGATCTGCACCGAGAACTGTTCCTGGACTTCGACGCCACGGTCGGCTTGCTTGCTGAGCCTGGGGATGACGTGGCGTAGATCGTTCTCCTCCGGGGTCCCCACGGGCACGTCGAGGCCGATGACGTCGAATCCGAGAGGCCGAAGCGCCATCGCGATGCCCTCGGGATTGGGCTTGCGTCTGGTCCCGAGGACCTGACCGCCTACGCCGTGGACGTTCTGGACGTCGACGACAACAGTCGTTGGGACCCCGGTGACTCCCGCTGAATCCGTCACCTGAGCCCTCCTATGAATTCCAGGCGGTTCTGAGCGTCCCTCGACGGCGCTGGACACCGTAGCTGACCTGGCGGTTTGTGTCGGCCAAGGTGTTGAGCATCGTGCGCTCGGTGACGAAATGCCAGGCACTTCGCCGGGGTGGTGAAGGTGTCAACCACCTCGCAGCTCCCGATGCTGAAGACGCTCCCACTGCCGACCACCTTGGGCTGCCGCACCTGGTGCGCTGAGCTCTTGGTGGGACTGTCGGTGGTGCCGATGAGGATGCCGGCCTGCAGTGGCTCCACGTCGAAGCGCGCGGATGCGCCAGCCCAGCATCCGCCATCCGTCTCACAGAGGCGAGATGTGCATCTTGCACTGAAGACCTCAAGCGTGTACGATGTGTCTCGTGGGCAGCTCTATCGCTGAGGCAGCACGACTCCTTGACGCCGAGTGGGGCCGGCTTACCGGCCGAATGGCGGAACTCCAAGGTCAGGTCGCCGCCCTCACCCAAGAGCAGGAACAGGTAAGGGTCGAGCTTTCGCGGGTGACGAGCGCGCTTCGGGAGCTTCGGGCGCCGTCCCAGCTTCTTCCCGAGGCGAAGGATGACCCCTTGGTCCTCAAGCTGACCGAGGGAATGGGAGCAGCAGGGGGTAGCACCGCCGCGGCCCTCTTTGCTCTTTTCATGATGTGGTCCGAGGTCCAGACGGCGAAGAGCGTTCGGGAGGCCGTCCAGGAGTTGATGGAGGCGGCGGATCGGACCTGGGCGTCGGCGGAGATCCTTGAGGTGCTCCAGAGGCAGCCCCATCTCACCAGGGCGACGAACCTGCCGGGCGCCGTTCGCAATGCCGTGTGGCAGCTGCGGCAGGCAGGTGTGGTCATTTCCGAGGCCGACGGCCGTGTCGTCGCTACTAAGTGGCCCGGTTATGTGGCCAGCCGGATGCCCGACGAGCCCCAAGTGGTGATCAGGCCACCTCAGACACTTCCTGTCGGCGCTGCCACGCCCCTCCACTCAGGTCGAATGATCGCAGCAACGACGGAGGCCAAGACGTGACCCCGACCACCGATCTTGGCAATACAGCCAGGCTGATTCGTTGGAGCCTCGGCGCGTGGATGAAGCGGCAACTTGAGCAGGCCAATCAGGGGAGCCCATATCGGCACACGGCCGGTGTCTCTGCCTGGCGTGGGGGTCGCACCGCTTCGGACCTGGCGGCAGAAATCCGGAGGGAGATCTCCTTTGGAGTAGCCCAAGTATCTTGGTTGCTCTCATCCCCGAGGGATCAGGAAATCTTGCAGGTGGCCGGCATTCTGCTCGGCTTCCCGTACGGTCCCGAAATCCAGATCCTTTCCGACGCCATCATCATCGCCGGAGCTCCGAAGGGCTCGCAGCAGCGACAGAGTGCCGAGCAACGCGTCCTAGTGACCGGCGCAGGTCTGATCGCCGACTCCTTCTGGGGGTAGGCGTTCACCGGACCCAGTTTCCACGTCCGAGGACGGTCTCTGTCCTTGACGGCGCTGGGGCTACTTGTCGCCCGCCACGTTCGATGTGCATGAAGGCGACACGATCCATGAGCACCTGTTCGTGAACGTGCTGTCGTCGTGGTGGTCGTCGTCGATGGTTTGACCGCCGGTGCCGGCGAGGTGAAGGTGGCTACTCCGCCGTCACCTCGGTGACGGCGGCACGGGCCGAGGACTCGTCCACGATCGCCTTGCTCTGGGCGAAGGCGGCCACGAGGGACTGGACGGCCAGGTTGTTCACGGCACGGGGAATGCCGCGCGACACCTGGTGGATGAGCCCCAGTGCATCGTCGGAGAACAGGGTGTCGGTGCGCCCGGCGAGCTTCAGGTGGTGGGCTACGTAGTCGGCGGTCTCGGGCGCGTCCATGCCGGTCATCGAGTAGCGCAGGGCGATCCGCTGGTCCAAGGCGGCGAAGGCGCCGAGGCGGATCCGGCGGCGAAGCGTCGGCTGGCCGACGAGCAGGCAGGCGAAGGGCGCATGGGAGTCCATGTCGGCGTTGGTGAGGAGCCGGATCCCCTCGAGCTGCTCGGCGTCGAGGAGGTGGGCCTCGTCCAAGACGACCACCACCCGCCGGCCCCGCTCGTGCTCCTCAGTGGCCAGGGCATCGGCTGCTTGGGGGATGAGCGAGGACCGGTGGAACCTCGGGGTCCCACCCAACGTGGTCACGATCGTCGAGTAGAGGCCCCGCACCCCGACCGTTGGGTCGCCGAGGTAGATGACGGTGTGGCGGCTGGCGTCGACGCCGCCCAGCGCGGCGCGCACGGCGACGGTCTTGCCGGCGCCGACCTCGCCGGTGACCACCCCGACCACCCGCTCGTCGATGCACCAGCCGATCCGGGCGACCGCTTCAGCGTGTGACCGGTGGGTGTGGAGCATCGAGGGGGCGAGGTCCTTGGCAAAGGGCATGCGGGTGAGGCCCCAGTGGGCTCGGAGGCGGTCGATGGTCACGGCTGGTTCTCCTCGTTGTCGTGGTCGGTGGTGGTGGTGTCTTGCGGGTAGGGCACCTCGGAGCAGTCGTTGGCCAGCTGGGCGTAGTTGATGGCGGCGGCGAGCTCTTCGTCTCGGCGCCGGGCGAGCAGTCCGAGGTAGTCGATGCCGGTGGGGGTGGGCGCGGGTGCCGCCTCGGGCCGGGCCTGGGGGTGGGCGTGGCGGCCGATCACGACGGGGATCCCCGACCCCATCGACCGGCCCTGGAACCGGATCTCGACGGAAGTGAGGTCGAAGGGATCGAACACCACGTCCACGCGCGAGCCCACCAGGGCCGCGTCGACCTCGAAGGTGTTCGAGTGCAGCGAGACGGTCGCGGTCTTGGTCACCGTGCGGATCTCGGACCACAAGAACGCCTCGTGGAGCTGGGCGAAGGTCGGCAGCGTCGGCGGCGGGCCGGCCATGAGCCGCTCGATCGGAGCCTCGTTCGTCTCGGTGTGCACCCGACGGTGATAGACGGTCTCGACCCAGGCGCTGAACAGACGGTTGAGCTCGGCCAGGTCCGCCGGCACCTTGGCCTCGATCTCGACGAGGAACTGGAGGCGGACCGTCTCGAAAAACCGCTCGATCTTCCCCCGGCCTTGGGGCTTACCCGGCCGAGAATGGACCAGGGCGATGCCGAGGCTGGCCAGTGCCCGCAGCAGCTGCTTGGAGATCAACGCCGATCCGTTGTCCACATAGCACCGGTGAGGCAACCCTCGGGCGGCCAGTGCTGAGCGCAGCGCGGCCTCCAGACGCACGGTGTCCTCCGAGTGGCCCCACCGATAGCCGACGAGCGCTCGGGAGTGATCGTCGATGAAGGCGAACAGGTAGGTCTTCCTTCCGCCGACGACCGGTCCGTGCAGAGCGTCGCCGGTCCACAAGTCGCCCGGCTTCTCGGCCTCGAAACGGGAGAAAGCTTGGGGCGCCGAGCCGTCGGGCCGGGTGTTGAGCCCGAGACGGGCGAAGTGGCGCTGGAGCGTGCGGGCCGAGGGACCGTCCCCCTCGGCGGTGCGGACGATCTCGGCCACCTGGGCGGCGGTGCGCCGGGGGGCCTCGCGCTTCAAGGACTCGGCCAGTGCCAACAGGCGCTCGTCGGTCACCGGCACGCCGGTGCGGGCAACCGGGGCGAGCGCCTCGAACCCGCCGGCCCGATAGGCACGGATCCAACGGTGTGCGTCCAGTAGCTCGGGCGCTGTGAGGAAGGAGACAACCCCATGACGTAACCGAGCGACAAGCTCACGGCAGCTAGCCGGTGCAAGTCCGGTCCGGGGAGACGCCAAGGTCCCCGGTAGTGAAGCCCCCGGTGTCGGTCGAGAGGTCGGCGTCGAAGCGGGGCGGAGCAAGTGTGCGGTCCGCAGCATCAAGCGAAGCCTGCAGCGTCGTCAAACTGCCCGGGCAACCGGGGAAGAGGGAGCCGAGCCCGTACCGTTGGGGTGAAGGCCACGGAAGGCACCTGGGATCTTGGAGCGGGTGCCGAAGAACCCTCCGGCGTAGGGGGCGTGGAACGTGCACAGGGGTGTCGTGGGAACTGGAGAGGCCCTCCTCGGCCCCGTCCTGTGGGGGCGGGAGCATGCCTGCCTATAACCGGTGACCCCGGGAAATGGCACGGCGGTCGAGAGGGAGTCGGAGGGGGTCGTAGTAGTGACGACGGGCGGGACAACATAACCCGCTCCGAGCGAAGGGCCCCTACTTCACCGGCGCACAAGAAGGAGGTGAGGGACGCTGATGAGTGCCGAGCAATCGGCTAGGACCGTCAGGCAGGCCGATGGCCTGGACCCCGTTCGAGCCCTCCAACGCGTGCTTTACCGTAGTGCCAAGCAAGAACCAGAGCGTCGGTTCCACGCTCTCTACGACAAGCTCACCCGCAGTGATGTGATGTGGAGAGCGTGGGTTGACGTGGCCACCAACCAGGGCGCCCCCGGCATCGACGGCATCTCCATCGCCGACATCGAGGCAGAGGGTGCAGAGGGGGTGCGCCGGTTCCTCAATGTGCTCGCCGCAGAGCTCAACGACGGGACCTACCGTCCGAAGGCTCTCCGGCGGGTGCACATCCCCAAGCCGGGCAAGCCGGGGGAGACCCGGCCGCTCGGCATTCCGACGGAGCGCGCATAGCGCCCGTCTTTCCAGGTCGAGCCCGCTTTCGGACTCGATCGTCGTCACCCACCCGTTCCACCCGCTCTTCGGCGAGGGCCTGGTCGTCATCTTGGAGAAGCACCGGCC
>JAJZKA010000001.1 GCA_021809805.1 Actinomycetes bacterium | reverse complement strand
GTGGCAAGGCGCGAGCGCGTAGCGGGGATCGCAGGTGAGCTGGCGTGCTTCGAGGCCGATGTGCCCGGCGAGCTGCTGTTCGGGGAGTTTCGAGCCCACGCTCGTGAGCCCGCTCGCGGGCGGCGAAGTGGTCGTGGCCGCCACCGGAGCCTGGGCGATCGCCGCTTCGGCACCACCCGTGACGCCGCCGCCCGCGATCATGGTGGCGACGCGCCCGAAGCCGCTGATTGCCCGACTTCACCCGGCTCGGTCGACGACATGGTCCGACGGCCTGGCGAGCGACCCTTTCGCGTCCTTGAGAGCTTGGTGAGAATGCTCTCATGTCGGACTTGGCGCGCCGTAACGGCGCGCCAAGTCCGACATGCTGATCAGGGGAACGGCGGCGTGCCGATCGTCTTGGCGTGCGTCATGAGCAGGGAATAGGGCGGCGCGAGGTCGATACCGTCCGGCTTGAAGAGATAGCCGGGCTTGGAGCCCGGCACCCCGGTGAAGCCGTATTGCCACACGATCCGGTTCGTGTGCGGATCGATCACGATCACCCGGTCGTTCCAGTCGTCGTTGACGAGGACGTCCCCGTTCGGAAGCGGCAACGCGAGCGACGGCTCATTGAGGGCGTTCGCTCCCGTCGGCGCGAAGCGCCAGAGCAGCTTCCCGGTCTGGTTGAACTCCTCGACGACGCCGGGCTTGGTGTACGAGGCGGTGAGGAAGACTCCGGGCCGGACCTCGTTGGTGTCGGAGGGATAGGTGATCCCAGGTGGGTGGGTCGACCAGACGATGTGACCCGACGGGGTCATCTCGTCCACCCAGTCGCCGTTGATCTCGGTCACCAACCAGTTGCCATTCGTCATCGGGAACATCCCGTTCGGGCTGCCGAAGCGGGCGGGGGGCTGGTGGTAGCAGTACGGGGTGGTCTCGCCGTAGATGTGGATCGGCGTGGTCCCGGTGCGCGAGAGATACAGCAGCCGGCAGTTCTTGATGTCCGCCGCGATGATGTTGTGGTTCGGCAGCATCATCGCATCGTCGGGATTGTTGAGGTAGCCGTTGGCCGCGCCGGGCGTTCCCGGGTGCCCGTAGTGCCACACGATGCTGCTCGTTTTCAAGGAGACGAGCGAGAGCGTGAACTGGGATTCCTGGGTCGCAAGGATCTGCGTGCCGCTGGGGGTGAAGAACGCGTCATCGGGCGCCTTGAATACCGTCCCGGGGGGCGTCTTGGCGTTCGGGAACTGCCACAGGACCCGGCCGTGGGGGTCGAGCATCAAGATCCGATTGTTGTTCCGGTCGGCGATGATGATCGGTCCCGGCAACACCGAGGGATTCGATCCGGGCTGGAGATGGCCGGGCTGGTTCTTCACGCGGGCTTCGAGGCTTGCCAGCCAGGCGGCGGTGCCGGTCAGCTTTGGGTGGTGGTGGCGGCGCACGCTTGCTGTAGTACGCACCTCGGTGCGCACCGGGCTCGTGCTTCCGGTGGTCGCGCTCACGATCACAGCGACCAGCGCGGCAACAGCGGCGAGCACGCCGACCGCGGAGGCGCGGCGCAATCCGTAGTTTGGCGGTTGCTTACGGGCGCGCGGGGGTCGTCGTTGGTTCGGCATCGGCCTGGCAGCCTAGGGCTACACCGCGTCGCGCTGGCGGCACGGGCCCGACACCCCGCCAAAATGGTAAACGATCCTGCATAGGCGCTTCACGGAGCGGTTCATGCGCGCTTCAGGAACCTCTCGAGCAGGCTCCAGTGGCCCCTTGCCGCTCGGATCGGTGGGCGAGACGCGCGGCGCATTGCCCCATCGGGACGGTCCGCGGACTTCGGGGCACGGCTCTCACGATGCGCGGCACGCGCCGTCTCTGCGACGACGGCGCCACCTGACGGCACCCGCCTCGGAGGGATCGGTGCGGCGAGCGCCGTTGTCCATCTCCTTGGCGTGCGCTTTGGACGTTGGCGACCAGAGCGTGATCAGCGGGGTCCGATCGAGCTGATCCGTCGGGGTTGCGCGCCGAGCGCGCGTCACCCGGCGAGAAAGACGCCGAGGAAGAGCGCGGCGAGCGAACAGACCCCGGTTAGGGCGCCAAAGATCGCGATGGCCGCGCGGGAGCGGGCGCGGGCGTGCAACCAGGCCGCCAGACCCGCGACAAGCGCGACCGCGATCTTGACGCCGAGGACGATCTGCCAGGCCGTTCCCTTGTTCTGGTGGACCGCTGCCACATTCCAGACGCCGGTCGCGAGCACGACGACGTAGGCCGGCCAGCTGAGGCGGGCGAAGGCTCTGCCAAGCCGGCGCGGGGCGTCCTCCCCCAGCCGGCGTGCGGGTCCGACGAGCCCGGCCAGCGTGAGCTGACCCCCGACCCAGATCGTCGCAGCGAGCACATGGAGGCAGAGGCGGACGCCGACGAGCGCCGGCGCGAGCTGGCCGCTCACGGGTGTCGCGCGCAACGGGTCGCGAACAGAGCGCGCGTTCTCATGACTCCACTCATACGCGGGGCGCGGCCAGACGGGCAAATGCAACACCAACTCATGTCCTCAACCCCACCAGCTCATGTCCTCAACCCCACCAGCTCATGTCCCTCGCGCCGATTCAAAGACGGCCACGAGCTCCACGTGCTCGGTCATCGGGAACAGGTCGAAGGCGCGCAGCTCACCAAGGCGCCATCCCGCGTCGATGAGCACCCGCGCGTCCCGGGCGAAAGATGCCGGATCGCAGGCGACGTAAGCGACCCGCCGCGGTGGTGCCTCGAGCGCGCACAGCGCCTGCATCGTCGCGAGCCCAGCGCCCTGGCGCGGCGGGTCGAGGACGAGGAGGTCTGCGCCGCCGAGGTGCTCGGCGAGGAGATAGGGATCGACGCGCTGCGACCGCACGACGGCATTCGGGAGGTCCGCGAGGTTGGCGCGGGCGTCGCTTGCAGCACCGCGGTCCTGCTCGACGGCGAGCACCGATCCCCGCTCGCCGACCGCTTCGGCGAGGAAGGCGGTGAACAAGCCCACCCCGGCGTACAGGTCAACGGCCCGTTCTCCCTCACGCGGACCGAGCGCATCGATCACCGCGTCGACGAGGGTGGTCGGCGCCGCGAGATGGACCTGCCAGAACGATCCCGCCGAGACGCGAAAGCGCCGGTGGTGAACCGATGCGACGACGTGATCGGGACCAGCGACGGACCGGCCATCAATGACGAGGCCGACGCCGCTCAGTCCAACGGGCAGGGTCGGCTGATTCGAGGAGCGCCGACGCGCGCCGTCGCGCGTCGACACCGCGACAAGCGGCATCGATCCAGGGCCGAGCGAGGTGATCTCCATCTCCCGGGCCCCTCGCCAGCGCGCCAGGGACGAGGCGATGGCTCGGACCTCGTCGAGGCCGACCGGGCAGTCCTCGACGAGCTCGATGTCGTGCGAGCGATGACGACGAAAACCGATGCGTCCGTCGCGGTCCACCGCGAAGCGGACGCGGGTGCGCCAGCCCAGCCCATCGGGGGCTCCGGGCAGCTCTTCGACGACAGGCTCGCGCTCGATCCCCGCGAGTCGGCGCAGCTGCGTGGCGAGCAGCTCGGCCTTGAAGTGGCGCTGCGCCTTGCGCGAAAGGTGCTGCCAGTCGCAGCCTCCACAGCGCCCCGGTCCGGCGTGCGGGCACGCAGGGGTGACGCGTTCGGGCGACGTCTCGAGGATCTGGACGGCGTCAGCGCGAACGAAGTGTGCGCTGTCTTGGGTGACCCGGGCGAGCACGAGCTCGCCGGGAGCGGCATGGCGGACGAAGGCGACCCGGCCGTCGGGTGCGCGACCGACACAGCCACCGCCCGCCGCGAGCGCGCCAACTCGTAGCTCAAAGAGCGCCGCGTCCGTTATGGCCTCTGCTGCGGGCGCTTGGTCCATCACCTCTAGCTTGGCAGGTCCACCTCCCCCGCCGATCCGGCGCGGCCAGACCACTGCGGTGAGCGTGGCCCGGTCGCGCCCCGCCGGTAGCGAGATGGTTGCCAGCCATCATCGGCTCGTCGAGAGGCTGGTTGGTTGGATCGGGGTCGTCTCGGCGCAACCGGCCAACACGCGCGTTCCCGCAGCGAGCAGGCGGGAACCGACATATCTGCGCACGCGCTGTGTCAGCAATGAGGCGCGCGGCGGCGCGGACCGCGCGCTCAGGCCCGCGCGGGCCTCGGCCAGGCGCGCGGCATCATGCTCGCGCGCGACGGCGCGAAGGAGTTCGGGATGCATGGGTGCCTTTCAGCAAAAAGGCCGGAGATCACGGTCGAATGGCACGCGAGCGCGCGGAGCGCGACCGCGTGGGGAAGACGGCCCTAAGCGGGGCGGGGAAGAAGCCGGTGATTCAGCGGGCGAAACGCGCAGAGGTGGCCGGCGGCATAAACATCATCAACATCGGCACCCCCTCTCGACTTGCTTCATGTTGATCGTAACGATCTTGTGCAGCGCGCGCCAGTCTTTGTGCAGCCTCCACGGCCGACAAGGTCCTTCGGCCGTCCGAAGAGCTCGATCAGCCAGCCACCGCCGGCGTGTATGGCGCGCCGCGTCGCGGTGATCGCCGGGCCGATGGTTGGTGCGAGCGAGCCGGAAATCCCGAGCTTGCCCGGCACATTCGCGAGACCAATCACCTTGGCGTTGGTGCCGAGCCGCCGTATATCCGTCACGGTCCGCAATGACCTTCGCCCCGGCGCGGCGGCGCTCTCGGTGTCGACTGCCAAGACCGCAGGCAATTCCTCAGAGCTCACGCCGTCGAATGCGAGTTTGACATCTCGCGCGAAGAGTCGATCCTCGACCGGTTGAGGGCAATGATTCCGTTTTCCTTCGCAGCTTGCGCCGGAAGAGCCCGGCGGTTTCGGCGCGATGATGACAGATCAGCGGCGCGGGCTTGATCAGCGCCACAGGGCTGGCGCGCTCCAGGATCGTGACGATGAGGAGAGAGAGGGTGGCCTCTCCAAGGCTCGCTCCCGGTTGGGATCGCGTCGGGGATCAATTCGCGCCCGGTCTCAATCGCGACCTCGCCGGGCGCGATCATCGACTGGCGCGCGGCGCCCTTCGCGTGTCCGCCTCACCGTGGACGTGGCTTGCCGCGGGCCCCAATAGTCGGGACGCGAACGAGGCGCGAGGGCGCCACGCTGGCTCAGGTCAGGGCGGCGACGTCGATCGGGGCGAGCGTGTTGCGAGGTGCTCGACGCGCTGTTCCTCCTTCAGCCAGCCCAACAGCTGCTCGCGCGCGGCCGGGCATTGGGGTGGTCAGGGCGGCGCCGTCGATTGCCGCCCTGACCGGTCCGTTGCTGGCGATCAGTGATTGCGCAGCGCGTCGATGAGTTCCCGCTTTGACATCGACGATCGACCTTCGATACCGACCTGCTTCGCCTTTTCGTAGAGGTCGTGCTTGCTGTGCTCCTCATAGCGCCCGGTTTCGCCGCCCCGGTGCCCGGTCGCCGATCGCGACGTGTCGGCCGAAGCGTTCGCGATCCTGGCGGCCTTCTCCTTGCTCGCGCCGTCGCGGCGCAGTGCCTCGTACTGAGCTTGGTCTTTGATGCTGGAGTTCGCCATGCCGTACCTCCTTGCTCACATGGCAGTCCCCCCTTCCCTACCCCGCGCGGCAGCGCGGTGGCACGACCCGCGCCCGAAAGGCCCAGAATCTTCTTGAGGGTCGCGGTGGTTCGGTCAACGAGCGGAGCGTGCACGGGGATACTTGGACGAGGCAGCTCGGTCCGGCTCGGTGGCACGAGACTCTCATCGCGGTTGGTGATCGTCTCGGGGCGCGACGCGAGCGCGGCCACGAGCTGGCGCCCCGTCGGTTTCGCCCGGGTGTTTCCCGCGCTCAACGCGCCACACCGCTCGGGGCGATTGGGGCACCGTCCGCGACCCGCCCGTGGCCGGCCCTGAGATCGCCGGCAGCGTGGCAGCGACCGGGGCAGAGGTCGAACCTCTTGCCGTCGGCGACCGCATCGGCGTCGGCTGCTCGGGCGACTCCTAGATCCTGGCGAACGCGATGTCGATCAAGACGTCACGCGGACCGAGTGCTCAGCGCTCGATGGTTGCGCTGTGGAAGAGACGACCGGCGGCGGCACCGGCGCGGGCATGGGTGGCGAGCATCGCGAGGCCAACCCTGTCCAGGTGCCGAGCCGCGATCGATGGACCGAGCGGCAGAAGCGGTGACCGAGGTTCCCGGCGTCTCGGACAGGCGAGCGCATCCCAAGGGCGATGGGGGCTCACGGCTCGGGGGCCGACTCACCAGGAAGGACCACGGTGCCGAGGATCCAGCGTCGGCGGCCTTGGCGCATGCCTTGGGCGAGGCGCGGTTGCAGGACCGCCATGAGCTCGATCGCGAGCTCGCGCAGCTCCGCGTTGTCCAGCCACATCCCCGCGAGCCGGTAGCTGACTCCGTCGCGCAAGGGATCCGGCTTGTCGCGCGCCAAGTAGCGGTCGAAGTCGCCCACGAGTCCGGCGACGAAGGCCATGAAGGCCTGCCGGTGCTGTTCCGGGCTCATCGCCTGCAGCTCGTCCGGACTGAGCATCGCCGCCTGGTGGCGCAGCACATAGGTTCGCTCCAGCGCGCCGCGCACCCGTTGCTCGCCCACGATCGCCAGCACGTCGGCGTTCACGAGGCGGGCGACGTGGCGGTACAGGCTGGCCGCCGGGACGTCCGGAAGCGTCTCACGCAGTTGCGCAGTCGTGAGCGCCCGATCGCCGAGGAGGGCCTCGACGATGCGCAGGCGCACCGGGTGCAACAGCAGATCAGCGGTCGCCATGGCAATGGACACTATCGGGACGGGCCCAAGAGCAATAATATTCTCATTAGCGAGAACAAAGGAGACCGAGATGCTGAGTGCGACGCAAGCGCCCGTTGCCAAGCCCCGGCTCAGCCGCAAGACGATGGCCGCGTTCGGGGTGGCGGCGGCGGTCGGGATTGAGAGCGCGGCGGTCCTCCGCAAGGGGTATCGACCCGCGGGCGATGTCATCGTCCAATGCCGGGCCGGCCACCGCTTCACCACGTTGTGGATTCCGGGCGCCTCGCTGAAGGCCGTGCGGCTCGGTTTCGTGCGCTTCCAGCGGTGCCCGGTCGCAAGACACTGGAGCATCGTCAAGCCGGTGCGTGCCGACTCCCTGAGTGAGGAGGAACAGGCCTCGGCGCGCGCAGTGCACGATCGGCGGCTCCCCTGACGTCGCGGGGCGGGCAGCTCAACAAGGGTTTCAGCGCGAGCTCCGTGTTGGTCCGCGTCGACGCAATAGGGCTGCGCCGCCCGGGGTAACCGCCCACGTCGGGCGACTCGCGAGCGGCGCGGGGCGCTCGGAGCCGGGCTGGCGCATCGGCCCGCTGAGCCTGTCGCCGCGCGGTGAACTGGCTGGCCGATCTCCTCGGACTGATCGGTTCCTTGGTGCGTTCAGGCGTTGCCGGCTTCTCGCGTGATTGCCCGCAGGTCCGAGCTCGCCGGGAGCGCAGCGTCGCAGCCAGGCGGCCTTGGCATCATCGAGGCCTCACGCGTTGGGTGCTCGATCCCGCCGGTCCGAATCGGTGCCGGCTCCGCCGCCACCTGCTCAGGCGTCCCTGCCGTCGAGGGCGTCGAGGTGTCGTACCTCGCCCACCACCGCCTCGTCGTGGGGTCGCGGGGGCGGTCCCGTCTCGCTCCCGAGCCGAGCGCGGTGCGGCGGGCGGGCGAGCAGCCCCAGACCAGCGCGCACCAGGCGCTCTTTGGTTGCCGAATACGGTGGGTACGCAAAGCGGAAGTCCGGGTGGGGCGCCTTGATGAGCACAGGACGCAGCTGAGAGAGGCGCTCGAGGCCGTAGCGGCCGTGGTAGTGGCCGATGCCGCTCTCCCCCACCCCGCCGAAGGGCAGCTTGGACGAGGCGAACTGGTGCATCACGGTGTTGATGCATGCGGTGCCCGAGCGCGTCCCGGCGATGAAGTCACGGCCGTTTCGCTCTCGCCCGAAGTAGTACAGGGCGAGCGGGACGGGACGCTCCGCGAGGAAGCGCCGGGCATGGCCCTCTCCCTCGATCGGGATGACCGGGAGGATCGGCCCGAAGATCTCCTCGTCCATCAACGGGGCGCGGTCATCGGGTGCGTAGATGATGGTCGGTGCCACATACCGGCGCTCGGCGATGACTGCGCCTCCCGACACGACCTCACCCCCATGTCCGGACAACAGCGCGGCAAGGCGCTCGAGGTGGGCCGCATTGACGATCCGGCCATAGTCAGGATTGGCTGCCGGGTCCGCGCCGTAGAGCTCGTCGGCAGCGGCGGCGACCGCCTCGGCGAACCTTCGGGCAACCCGGCTTGGCGCCAGCACGTAATCCGGGGCGATGCAGCTCTGCCCGGCGTTGAGGAACTTGCCCCAGGCGACGCGCCGCGCCGCCACCTCGAGATCCGCGCCATCGCCGATCACCACCGGGCTCTTCCCGCCGAGCTCCAAGGTGACCGGGGTGAGCCGCGGTGCCGCGCGTTCGAGGACGAGCCGGCCGACCGCGGCACTGCCGGTGAAAAAGACGTGGTCGACCCCAGCGTCGATCAATGCGCCGGTCTCCGCCGGGCCGCCCTCGACGACCGCCACCCCATCGCCGCCGAGGTAGGTGGGAACGAGCTCGGCGAGTAGCGCCGAGCAGGCCGGGGCGTGCTCGGAGGGTTTGAGGATCGCGGCGTTGCCCGCGGCGAGGGCCGCCGCGAGCGGGGCCAGCAGGAGATTGAGCGGGTAGTTCCACGGCCCGACGACCAGGACAACGCCAAGCGGGACGCGATCGAGGCGGCTGTGTGCAGGGCGCAGCACCAGCGGCGTGGCCACGCGGCGCGTCCGGGCCCAGCGCCACAGGTTGCGCCGCAGGGCTCGCACCTCGCGGGCAACCGCGTAGATCTCGGTCAGGTAGGCCTCGAGGCCGTGACGCCCGATGTCGGCGGTGATCGCGGCCTCCATGGCGCCCGAGCACTCCGCGAGCATCGCCTCGAGCGCTGCGAGCTGACGGGCGCGCCAGGAAAGCTCTGTCGTGCGGCCAGATTCGACCGCTGCACGAAGTCGCATCACGACCTCGTCGGCCGATTCCTCTTTGACGGTCTCCATCACGCCTCCCCCGACTGCCGGCCGAGCCCGTTCGCGCGATCGCCGGGATGGGCCCGATTGAGCGCGCCGGGCCCGCCGCGCGCCACCTTGGGCGGCTCGAGCAGGGCGCGAACGGCCGCGAGCGAGGATTCGACCGATTCAGGCTCGCCCACGTGAGGAACGCAAAGACGCAGCCGTCCACACCCGCCATGCTGGTCGCCGGGACCCGCGTAGCGATCTCGCCACGGCGTAGCGCAACGATCCGGCGCGGGCGGGCTCCGGCGCGCGATCCCGATCGGGGTCGAGCTCACCGAGAGGCAACGGCGAGGCGCGCCGCTTCGCGCAGGCAGGCCGACATGGAGCGCACCGCGGCGAGGTCTTGCGCGGCCGGACGGGTGGCGAGGTAGACGTCGCGCACCGGCTCGGGGCCCTCGACGCGGACGACCGCAACGTTGGCGTGAGGGGTGCCGAGCGCGAGCATGGGAACCAGGGCGACGCCGAGCCCGGCGGCGACGAAGCCCTGTGCGGTCTGGTAGTCCTCGGCGTCCAGGTGGTAGCGGGGCAGGTAGCCCGCCCTCGCGCATGCTTGGTCGACGACCGCCTGGCAGTAGCCAGGTGACGAGGTGATCGCAATCCACCGCTCATTGCAAAGGGCGGCGAGGTCGAGCCGGTCCGTGTCGGCCAGGGGGTGCGAACGGGCGAGCACGACTCGGAACGGGTCGCTCAAGAGGTGATCGAAGACCAGGTCAGCACAGGACGCAATCTCCTCGGCGTGGGCGATCGTGATGCAAAGGTCGATCGTCCCATTGCGCAGCCCGCTCAACGCGTCATCCGCCTCGACGGTGGCGAGATCGAGGAGCACGTCAGGGTGGGTGTCTTGGAAAGCGGCCAGCGCGCCCGGAACGAGGGCCGCGCCGGCGGTCGCAAAGGCCCCGATGCGGATCCGTCCGATCTTGCCGGCTCGGAGCGCGGCAAGCGCCTCCTCGGCGTTGGCGAGCGCCGCCATCACCGTGGCCGCGTGCTCACTCAGCAGGCGGGCCGCGTCGGTGGCCCGAACGCCGCGGCCGACACGCTCGAACAGCACCGTCGCGGTCTCGCGCTCGAGCGCGGCCAGGTGCTGGCTCACGGCCGACGGCGTGTACGCGAGCTGGGCGGCGGCTCCCGAGACCGAGCCGCATTCAACCACGGCTCTTAGGACCCGCAGTCGACGGACGTCGATCACCGCATCATTAAGTCATGCTGAAGAGTCTTTGGCAACTTGTTGCTTGTCCTTGAACGCGCTCCCGCCCATCCTCGTCAAATGGTCCTCATCGTCATGGCTGCGCTGCTTGTTCTGCTCGCCGTCACCTGCCGTTACGGCGCAGATAGCCGCGACGGCAGAGACTGGCAGCCCCAGCGCCCTGGCGGCCCACTCGAGCTCGGGTGGGGGCGAGGCGGAAAACGCCAGAAGGGCACTCCCTCCCCCCTGGAGCGCTGCTGGCGCGCCAAAGAGCGGGAAGCACTCCGCGGGCGACCCCAGCGTGGCGGGGCGCTCAGGTTCCCGCCCCGACCAGCTCATTGGCGCGCACGGTGAGCTCGAGCTCGGCGTGTGCGACGCCGCTCAGGCGACGCAGACCGGCTGCGGCGAGGTCCTGCTCGCGCACTCCGAACAACGCCGTCTCAAAGGTCGACGTAGCTGGGTCGCCCCGGCTGAGCCGACGTGCCACCGCCCTCAGCGCGCTCAGCGGATCAGTGTCGGGTTCTGGCACCTGCAGTGCTACCAGCCAGGAGATCCGAGCTGGACCTTCGGAGCGCGGGCGCGCCTCGAAGGTCCAATGGATCGCCATAACACGCTCGTTCATCGGTGGGTTCACCCTTTCTGACTGCCCGAATATGGCTCGGTTTCTCACTGCCCGAACATGGCTCGGTCCGCAACCGGGCCCTTTCCGCGACCGCTAGCCTTGCTAAGCACTCACGGAGTTCGACGCGCCCTTGGAGGAGCCCCCCGTGCCTGAAACGTTGCATGCGCGAGTCCCCCGCTGGCCGGCCTTGCTCCCTGGGCGCCAGCCATGAGCCCGCGCGCGAGCGTCCTTGTGGAGGGGCAAGACCATTACCGCGGCAAATGGTCCACCTTGTCTAACACGACGCTCGGGGTGCTGATGGTGACGATCGACTCCTCGATCGTGCTGATCTCACTCCCCGACATCTTCCGGGGCATCCGGCTCAACCCGCTCGCGCCGGGCAACACGAGCTACTTCTTGTGGATGCTGATGGGTTACATGGTGGTCACCGCCGTACTCGTGGTCAGCTTCGGTCGCCTCGGCGACATCTACGGCCGGGTACGGATGTACAACCTCGGCTTCGCTGTCTTCAGCTTCTTCTCGATCCTGCTCTCCATCACCTGGATGCACGGCGCGGCAGCGGCGATCTTCATGATCGTGATGCGGATCTTCCAAGGCGTGGGTGGCGCACTTTTATTCGCGAACTCTTCGGCGATTATCACCGACGCGTTCCCGCCGAATCAGCGCGGCCTCGCGCTCGGCGTCAACCAGATCGCGGCGATCGGCGGCAGCTTCATCGGCCTCGTGCTCGGTGGCCTGCTCGGGCCCGTCGACTGGCGCCTCGTCTTTTTGATCTCGGTTCCCGTCGGGATCGCGGGGACGGTGTGGGGCTATATCAACTTAAAAGATCACGGCGTGCGCACGCCGGCGAAGATCGACTGGCTCGGCAACGTCACCTTCGCCGTTGGCCTGGTCGCGGTGCTCGTCGGCATCGTCTATGGCATCGAACCCTACGGTGGCTCGACCATGGGCTGGACAAGCCCTCGCGTCCTCGTCGCGCTCTGCGGTGGCGTCGCGTTGCTCGTGGCCTTCGTCATCATCGAGACCAAGGTCGACGCGCCGATGTTCAAGATTTCGCTGTTCCGCAACCGGACCTTCGCCCTCGGCAACGTCGCCAGCCTGCTCGCCGCGCTCGGACGAGGTGGCTTGATGTTCATCTTGGTGGTCTGGCTCCAAGGCATCTGGCTGCCCCAGCACGGCTACAGCTTTGCCCGAACGCCGTTGTGGGCGGGGATCTACATGCTGCCCTTGACCGGTGGGTTCCTGCTTGCGGGGCCGATCTCGGGTTACCTCTCGGATCATTTCGGCCCTCGGCCCTTCGCCACCGGCGGCATGGCGCTCGCCGCCGCGAGCTTCGTCGGCCTCGAAGTGTTGCCGATCAATTTCCACTACGGCGATTTCGCGCTCTTGTTGTTCGTCAACGGCCTTGCGATGGGCATCTTTGCCTCACCGAACCGGGCGGGCGTGATGAACAGCCTGCCGGCAGCCCAACGCGGCCAGGGCGCTGGCATGACGACGACCGCGCAGAACGCGGCGATGGTGTTGTCCATGGGCATCTTCTTCACCTTGATCATCACCGGCCTCGCCTCGTCGCTGCCCCACAGCCTCTACAGCGGCCTGGTCGCCCAGGGCGTCCCGGCAAAGGCGGCGCGGACTTTTGCGGCATTGCCGCCGACCGCGTCCGTCTTTGGCGCCTTCCTCGGCTATAACCCGATCCAGAGCCTCCTCGGGCCCTCCGGGGTGCTCGGACATCTCTCCCCCGCGCACGTCGCCTACCTGACCGGCCGTTCCTTCTTCCCGCGGCTGATCGCGGGTCCCTTCCGCAACGGCTTGCACGAGGCCTTCGACTTCGCGATCGCCGCCATGGTCGTCGCCGGAATGGCCTCGGTGGCCCTGCCGCGGATGCGCCGGACGCGTGCGCGCGACCTCGAACCGGCCGGCGAGAGCCAGGCGGTGGTTGACCCCCAGGCAGCACTCGGCAGCTGAGCGCCTGCCGGGACGCTCAGCGCTCGGCGAGTTGCAGCGCGCGCTCGGTGAGCCGTGGGGCACCGAGGGTCGCGCAGAGCTCGGCGAAGTCGGGCCGGGGACCGCGCCAAGACAGCGCGTCGGTCCCGCTCAGCAAGCTCCGGTCGATGCGCAGCGTCGCCAAGTGCTTGAAGAGCCCGGCGAGGTCGCGCTCCTCGGCGAGCACGCCGGCGAGGCGGGCGGCACCGCGCACGCTGGCGCGCACGGTCGGGTCCCAGTCCGAAACGGCCTCGGGGATCGCCTCGAGGTGGTGGTAGTGCGCAAGCACAGTGCTGGCCGAGGTGCGCCCCCAGCCCGGCAGGCCCGGGAAGCCATCTGCGCTATCGCCGACGAGCGCCAGCCAGTCCGGGATGGAGCGCGGCCCGATGCCAAAACGCGCCCGCACCCCGGATTCATCGGTGCACGCTCCGCTGCGGCTGTCGAACTGGACGACTCGCTGGCCACGCACGCACTGCGCGAGGTCCTTGTCCGGTGTGGCGAGCCGCACCTGGTGAACTGCGGGATCCTCGCAAAGGACGGCCGCGGCGCTCGCAAGTGCGTCGTCGGCTTCGAGCTCGACCATTGCCCAGAGCGTGACCCCGAGCGCCTCGAGTGCGGCTTCGAGCAGCGGAAACTGGGCGGCAAGCTCGGGCGGGACCCCGTCGCCGCGCTTGTAGGCGGGCCACAACTGGTTACGGAACGACTCGACCACCGTGTCGGTGGCGACCCCGAGATGGCTCACCCCCCGCTCGAGCAGTCCGATCACGTGCGCGAGCACCCCGCGCGTCGCTCCGTAGGGGGAGCGGCTCCCGTCTCGCCCCGCGGGCTGGCCAAAGTGGTGGCGGAACAGCTCGTACGTACCGTCGACGAGGTGCACCTCCATCGCCAAAGCGTCCCACATCTTCACTCCTGCCCCAGCGCCAAGAGTTGGGCAGGACCCGAAGCCATGATCAGGCTGACAGGGACGCGAGCCGCACCCGACGAGCACCTGGGCCACCGGGAGGCGGACCCGGGCGGACCTCGTTGTGCGCGCGGCGCAGCCAGCTGGCGAGACCTGCGCCGAGTGATGAGTCGCACCTTCGCCCATTCGCGCGAGAACCTCGATCCCCACGCGGTGCGCGCCTCCATCGGCGACGCGTAGGTTCGAGGCGGCCACGACGTGTTCGGGCTCGCGCTCGCCCATCGCGTCGGCCCAGCCATCGCGTGCCAGATACCGACACGCGGCCCCCCTGCCGGCGCGATTGGCAAGGGGCGCGCAAGGCCGTTGATAGCGTGCCGGTCGTGCCGGAATACCGCATCAGCTACGCCGCCGAGCTGATGGGTGTGAGCGACGACACCATGCGGCGATGGGTCGAGGCATCCCGCGTCCGCTCGCATCAGGGACCCGGGGGGAGGCGGCTCATCGACGGCGAGGACCTCGCCCGGCTCGCCGTCGAGCTCGCCGAGGAGCGCCCTGGTCAGAGTGGGGACGCGTCACCCCGGGCGATGGCGCGCTCGGCCCGTAACCACTTCGTCGGCATCGTCACCAAGGTGACCACCGACGCGGTCGCCGCGCAGGTGGAGATCCAGGCCGGGCCGCACCGATTCGTCTCTTTGATCACCCGAGAAGCGGTCGACGAGCTCGGCCTTGCCCCCGGTGTCGTGGCCGCCGCGGTGGTCAAGGCCACCAACGTCGGCGTCGAGGTTCCGACCCCCCGCTAGCTAGCGGTGAGGGTGTGGTGAGGGGAGGGGGTCGAGTGATCCTGGTCTGACGGTGCCGGCGGCGATGTCGTGGGCGAGGTCGGTGAGGCGGAGGTTGTGGTTGCGGGCGTGGTGGCGAAGGCGTTGGAAGGCCTGGTCCATGTCGAGGTGAGCGGCTTCGCTGATCTTGCCTTTGGCTTGTTCGATGATGACCCTGCTGGTTAATGCGTGGTTGAGCTGGTTGTTGAGTGCTTGGGCATCCGCAGTGGCCCGGTTCTGGATAATGGCGACGGTGGCAACGTCGGCGAGGGCTTGAGCGGCGGCCACGTCGTCGGGGTCGAGGGTGCCGTTGTCGACGCGAAACAGGTTGAGCGCACCGATGGTCTGGCCGTGTAGGCGCATGGGCAGCGAGTGGGTGGAGCGGAACCCGGCGGCGATGGCGTGGGGAGTGAAGCGCGGCCACCTCCCGAGGTTGGCGCGGAGGTCCTGGTTGACGACGGGCTTGCCGCTTCGGTAGGCGTCGACGCAGGGGCCTTGGTCGGATTGCAGCTGGAACAGTTCGAGAGTGCGCATGGCGTCACTCGAGGACGCGACGACTTGGAGGTGTCCGGCTGGGGTGGCGATCATAACCCCTGCGGCCGCCACATCGAGGGCTTCGACGCAGCGGTCGGAGAGCAGGGTGAGCAGGTCGACGATGTCGAAGTCGGCGACGAGGCTGTCGACTAGGTCAACGAGAGTGCGTACCAGGACCGCTTGTTTGGGCATCACGCCATCGTCCAGTCGGATGGGCTCACGAGCGGCGCGGGGTCTGGGCGTGCCGGAGGGGCGAACGGGCTCTCAAGGTTACATTGGAGCACACGGCTCGGCGCGTGGCTTCACGGACCGCCGGGGGCGGAGGGGTCGGCGAAGCGTAACCGGCGGTCGACGACGTCTTGGGCGACCTCGGTAAGGGGCGTCTCGGTGGCAAAGGCCCGGGCTCGGAGCCGCAGGAGCGCTTCGGCCACGCTGACGTCGAGTTGGACCGAGACCATTCCAGCGGCTTGGTGGACGACCAAGTGGAAGTCGGCGCCGGTTTCGAGCTCGGCGGAAAGGGTGCCGGGTGGGGCATCGGCTTGGATGGAGAGGACAGCCCGGGCGGCGACGTCGGCCATGACAAGGGCGTCGGCGTGCTGGTCGCCGCTGAGCGACCCAGGCCGGTCCCGGTAAAGGTTGAGGGCGCCGATCCGTATGGCGCCGATCCGGACTGGGAACCCGAACACCGCTCGGGCGCCCTTCGTGACCGCCGGTGGCCCGAAGGCCGGCCAGCGAGGTACCGCCGGCGCGGCTAGGTCAGCCTCGGAGACGGGCTCCCCGAGGGTGTGGGCGTCGACGCAGGGGCCCTCGCCGAGGGTGTATTGGAGGTCTTCTATGAGGGCGGACACCGGGTCGGTGGTGCACACCGATCCGCGCGGGAGGTCTCCTTCGAAGACCATGATTCCCGCGCCGCTCATCCCTATGGCCTGGGCGGCAACCTGACACACGCGTGGCGCATCCCCGCCCTCTCCGGAGGCCGACAGGAGCGCCAGGATCCGAAGCAGCCGCTCGCCGCTCACAGGCACCTGCCTCGGCTGGCTGGTCTGCTTGGCGCCGAGCGCTGTTGAGTCATCGGTCGTCTCCTGATCCAAAGGCGAGACGCTCAACGAGGACCTGATTCAGCGCACCCCGGCGGCAGCCGGACACCAACACCCTACTCCCTCGACCCGACACGGGAACTGGGCCGTCGATTGGGATCGCCGTCCCCGCGGCGGCGACCAGCACCCGCGGTGTGCGGTTGCCCTCGTCCCGCCGAGAAACCGTCGGAGGGCCCCCATCGCCCAGTCACGTCGGCCGAGCGTCTCGGCCGACGTCGCCCTGGCCTAACGCCACGCCACACAGGGCTGCTCGCCATCGCCGACCATGCCGGGGCGCGGCGGCCCTGCGCCCGAGCGACGGGTGAGGTAGACTAAGGGAGCAGTACTGCCTAAGTCGACCTACGCCGCTCGAGACCCTGGTGACGTTTCAGCACCACCAGGAGGACTGGCATGAGCACCGGGGGCGAACACGTCACGACGAGGGGTGCTGGGTGCCAAGATGGTCGGCGCCCTGGCGCAGTTGTTCGGGCGGCCGCAAACTCTGCGAGGCCACCGCTCCGGTCACCACAGATGTGGACGGAAACACGGCGGGGTGCCGTAGCCGTGCACGGTGAAATCGACATCGCCAATCACCACCTGTTCGCGATGGTGGTGGAGGCCGTGACGAACCCCTCGGACCGCAGGGCCATCTCGCGAGGCGAGGCCCATCTTGATCTCGCGGACGTCGATTTCATCGACACCGGCGGGGCCCGACTGCTCGCTGCCGCTGCTGCGAACCGGGGAGCGGATAACCAACTCGTCGTCCGCCGCCCGCCTGCGATGCTCGTGAAAATTCTTCAGCTCGGCTGGGGACAGCTACCCGGCCTCAGGTATGAAGAGTAACTCAACAATGCTAACCGAGTGCATGTCATGATCCTGATTTTCGGTCTCATCCTTCTCGTCGCTGCAGTGATCGTCGCGGTGGCCGGCGTGCTCGGCAACACCGGCGCCACGCACGCGCTCACTCACGGCTTCTCGGTGTTCGGCTACCACGTGACCGGCAGTACCGGCACCCTGTTCCTCTACGGCATAGTGGTCGGCGCTATCGCCGTTTTCGGTCTCAGCCTTCTTTTGACCAGTGCCCGCCGCGCGGCCCGGCGTGGCCGGGCGGCACGCCGCGGGCTCAAGCAATCGCACCGGGAGACCGCCGAGGTCAGCCGGGACCGCGACGACCTTGTCGACCAGCGCGACGCCGCCCGAGCGGAGTCCGCCCGCGCAACCAGCAACGGGTCTCCTCGACCCCAACACAGGCTGCACCGCTTCGGGCATCGCCCCGACGAACCGTCCGACGCGAGCACGCCGGCTGCAGACAGATAACCGACCAACTTCCCGACTCCGAATCGGGACGCTTGCAGTATGGAACCCATCACCCTCGCGAGACAGGAGCCGACGAACGGTCCGCGCTGGCAGGTGGGCCGGCAGAACCGGCGGCCTCGTCACCGGATCGGCCTATATCGCCTGGTCCCTCCTCGGAGACCCGGTTTGACGAACGACTGGGACGGCTGCTCGGTCAGAAGAAGGGGCCTGACGCCGTGATGCTAAGGGTCCACGCCAGGTCACCGCCGAGGGACTCGCGCGATTTTTCGAGGTGGTCGTTCCGCACATGAACGAGATACAGCGGCGGGTGGTGGCCGGTGCGATGGCGGAGATGTTGGGTCGGGGCGGCAAGACTGCAGTGGCGGCCGCGTCGGGGATGAGCCGTAACACTGTGATCAAGGCCGAGGGGGAGGTGAAGGCCGGGATCGTGCCCTCGAACCGCCAGCGCGCCGTCGGCGGCGGTGACATCAAAGCCGAGCCGAAGCAGCCCGGACTCCTGCAGGCCCTCGACGAGCTCGTGAACCCCGAGACTCGGGGCAACGCGATGTCGAAGTTGCGTTGGACGTCGAAGTCGTCGACCAAGCTGGCTGACGAGCTGGTCGGTCAGGGCTTCGAGGTGTCGGCTCGTTCGGTGCGCGACTGTTGCACCGGCTGGGGTATTCGCTCCAGGCCAACGCAAGGTCAACGAGGGCCGCCAGCATCGCGACCGCGACGCCCAGTTCCGCCACATCAACTCCCGGCCCGACGCCCTCGTTGCTGGCGGTCAGCCGGTGATCAGCGTGGACACCAAGAAGAAGTTGCGACACGAAGTCGCACGTAGCGAGCGGACTCGCACAGTGGAGGGCCGGCCTATTCCGGCTGTGTAGTTCCAGTTCAGTGCTCGATGGCCTGGCCCCGCCCTTGACGTGCGTCGCTGGTAAAGGCGGGATGCGAAGCTCGAGGGAACGCCGAAGCACTCCCGCTCCATCCGGGAATTACGGGCAAGGGGCAGACCGGACGGGTCAATTGCGTGAACCTCCGTTGATGTCTCGTCTCGCTCGATGGGTGGCAGTGGCGGGGTGGAGGGACTGGCCGCAGAGAAGCCGCCACCGCAAGGAGCCGTGCTCGATCGAACCGGTCTAGCAGTGCTAGAGCACCGCGGCGCCGGCGTCGTTGATGTCCGGTTCGGCCGGCCAGCACGAGATTGCCGCGGGCGCGATCTCGAGCCCGACCGCTTCGCCGGCGCGTACGTCCGGCGAAGCGGAAGGGCGGGCAACGAGCTCGGTCCCGGTCTCGAGGAGGAGCGTCACCTCAGCGAGCACGCCGAGCTCGGTGCGATCAAGAACCCGCGCGGCCAGACGGTTCGGACCCCGGGCGACGAGTTCGATGTGCTCGGGGCGCACGCTCCAGGCGACGGTGCTCCCCCGCGCCAATCCTGCGGTGTCCGCGAAAAGTCGCCCGGTGCCGATCGCGAGCACGCCGGGCTCGACCACTACGGCGCGCGCGAAGTTCGGGATCCCGAGCAGGCGCGCGACGGCCAAGGATGCCGGATGGCGATAGACCGTGGCGATCGGGCCCGCCTGCAGCGCGCGGCCCTCGGCGAGGACGATGACCTCATCGGCGAGATAGGCGGCGTCCTCGGGGTCATGGGTGACCACGACGCTGGCGAGGCCGTGCTCATGTTGGAGGCGTCGCAACGCCCGGCGCGCCTCGAGGCGGACCGGGGCGTCGAGGCCCGTAAAGGGCTCGTCTAACAGCAACAACGCCGGTGTCCGCGCCAGCGCCTGGGCGAGCGCCACGCGCTGGCGTTGGCCCCCCGATAGCTCATTGGGCAGACGCGCCCACAGCTCGGTGAGGCCGAGCTCGTGGACAAGGCGGGCCGCCGCTTGTGCATCGGCACCCACCCCGAAGGTCAACTGGCCGGCAACAGCGCGTCCTGGGAACAGATCGAAGCTCTGCGCGACGTAGCCAACCTCTCGCGTCTCCGGCGCGCGATCGCCGAGTGTGTCGCGACCAAGCGTGACCTCGGCGGCGCCGGGACCAAGCAGCCCGGCGAGCGCGCGGAGCAGCGTCGACTTGCCCGATCCGGAGGGACCCAGCACCGCCAGGCGACCGCTCGTGGCGTCGTGGGCGACCTCGAGTGCGAACCCGCCCTGGTGCGCGGCGACCGCGAAGCGAAGCGGCGGCGGAGGCACGGCGTGCACCGCGGTGACGACGCCTCGAGGCGCGGCGCTCGGGTGTGCTGGTTCGCCAATGGCGGCAAGTCGGGTGTCCCGGTGTCTCCAGAGCCGAGCGAGTGGAAGGCGGCTCGCCGCGAGCACGACCAGCGCGCTCCCGAGGGCGAGCGCGACCGGCGCCTGGGTGGTGGGCAGCCCGGCAGCGGAGAACTGGTTGAAGTCATAGATCGGCAGCGTGAAGGGGTGGTAGGCGAGGATGACCGTCGCGCCGTACTCGCCAAAGGCGCGCAGCCAGCACAGCACCATGCCGGCGCGAACTCCCGGCGCTGCCGCGGGCAGGGCGACGCGAACAAAGCGCGAGAGCTCGCCGTGGCCAAGCGTCGCGGCCACCTCGAGGAGCGAGCGGTCCACCTGGACGAAGGCTGCGCGCGCCGCAACCACGAGGAAAGGCGCCGCGACGAAGCTCTGCGCGAGCACGACGCCGGCCATCGAGTCGGTGAGGCGCCCACCGAGATGCGCGCCGAGAAAGCTGTAGGGGCCGACGAGGTAGATGAGCAACAGGCCGCTCATGAGCGGCGGCAGGGCGAGCGGGAGCTGCACGGCGACGCCGACAACTCGCGCCACGCGCCCAGGCCGGCGCGCCAGCAGGTACGCGAGCGGAATGCCGAATAGGCAGACAAGGAAGAGCGAGATGGTCGCGCAGACAAATGAGATGTACAGCGCTCCCCATAGCCCCGGCACGCCAAAGCCGCGCTCGCGCGAGGTGGCGAGGCGGACGGCGAATGCAACGAGCGGCGCCGCAAGGTAGCAGGTGAGCAGTGCGGCGAGCACCCCGAAAGGTGCCCGCGCGGTCACCCGCGGGTGCCGAGCGACAACAAGCGCCGCAACCCGTTGGGCACGGCGGCGCTCGTGCCGACGACGCGAAGATGGCGCACGACCTGTAAGCCATTCTCGGCGAGGATTGTTCGACCGCTCGCGCCGAGCAGGAAGCTGACAAAACGCTCAGCCTCCGATGGATCGGGCGCCCGATTGAGCACGGTCAAGGTGTAGGCCGCCGAGCGATTGCTCCCGAGCAGCGGGATGGTCGGCAATTTCGCCGCCTTGGCTTCCACGGCGTAGAAGAAACCCGCGTCGAGCTGGCCGGCCTGGAGGCGACCGACGAGCGTCTGTTCGGGGAAGACCCCGCTCGTCGAGCGCGCCATGGCCGAAAGTGCGGCGTCGTGGTGCTGGCGCGCGGCCTGTCTCAGCGCATCGAGGGCCAGCTTGCCCTTGGGATCGGTCGCCGGATCCGTGCGTCCGAGCAAGAAACCCTTCTTAGTCACGACCTTCCACCACGGCTCGGTGCGCAGCGCCCGAGCGAAACGACTGTGCGGGTTGTAGGCGAGCAATAGCCGCGAGGTCGCAAAGGTCGTATACCACGAGACGAATCTGCCGCCGCGAGGGCCCTCCAAGTCGGCGTTGATCGATGGGGACGCGCTGATGAAGACGTCGGCGCGCTGGGTGCCCGCCACGATCTCATGCGCGAGCTCGTTCGACCCACCAGCCGTGCCGTTCAGCGTGTCGCCCGACGCGCGCAAGAAGGCGGGGCCGATCCGGTTCTGCATCAGATCGAGGAGTGATCCGGCGTACAAGACCGTGACCGCCCCCCGCGCTCTGGACGCCCCTGCTGCGCCGCCTTGGACGACGACCAGCGCGACCGTCCCTGCCATCAGGGCGGCCAGGAACCGCGGGCGGAGCTTCCAACGCCGAGGATGCATGACGAGAGGCTAGCAAGCTGCCGCATCTGCGGTGCATCTCGTGCACGTCGACCGCATGCTCGGAGTGGCGGGATGCCGAATCCGTTCATTGGCCCCTACCGCGAGGGCGGTCCCCCAGCAAGGACGTTGCGGACTCCGGCTCGGCGCCGCCCACTGAAGTCGCCTTGTCCGGCCCAGCGGGCGGTCATCCGGGCAAGGCGCCGTGCGCGCTGAGTCGCCCACGGTGGTTTTGCCGAACGCGCCGGGTCGTGCCGGCCGCGAAAGCGGCCGGCACGAGGGGACCCAGCCGAGCGGGGTTACTGGCCGACGCGGACCCCGGGCATGCCCTCGGGGAAGGCGATCGGCGTGGTGGGCCTTGCACCGGGAACGTTGGCGGCCTTGGAGTAATGCCCAAGCGGCAGGATCGTCCGACCGAAGGCGTTCTCGAGGATCATCGCCGTTCCTACGTACCAGGCGCAGGCGGCGGAGATAAAGAACAGCCATCCGCCGGCGACGAGCACGCCATGGCTGGCCGACCACCACCCCGCTGCGGTCAACGATGAGCCAGCCGCGAGCGTGCCGAGCGTGACGAACATGGCGAAGTTCTTTCCGAGCGACGCGAGGCACGCCGAAATCGTCACGGCCGCGAGCCCGATGAACCAGAAGCCGATCGCCGGGTGGTAGCCGCTGAAGGGGATCGCGGGGACCATGTGGGTCACGACGAGGATCTGGAGCACGGACCAGCCAATCCAGAACGCGCCCCAGACGGTGTGCACGGCAACGGCGACGCCGTCGCGCGCACGCAGGCAGGCGATGGCGGCGATGATCTGGGGAACGCCGCCCACAAAGAGGGCGAACGGCCACAACATTGCGCCGGTGGCCGCGCCCCCGTACCAGCCGGCCTGCCATGCGCCGACCATCATCGTCGCGATCGCGAAGCCGAACAGACCCATGATCGACGGAGCCGCCATCGGGGTGAGAACGACCCGCGCTCGCGAACGCCAGGCGACCTCGCCTTCGCCGATCTGGAGCTGGTACAGCTTGGCGGCGTTGTCCTCGGGACCTAGCTGCTGGGGTGCGGCCCCAAAGGGTTGCTCGAGTGCCATCAGCGTCTCCTTCCTGAGTCTGTTGGGTCACACCCGCTGACCGCAGTCCGGGCTTGGTTCCGTCCCATTGGGTACCCATCGCTCGGGTCACCGCGACCTCTCCCCGGCGATCAATGTGCCTTTGGGCACAGGCCCTCCCCGGCGACGATGCCGGGCCATGCCCGCATGGGAAGCCCCTCGCGCCCGGGTATCTCGGTGTCCGTTTCGTCGCGCGGCCCGGCGGGAAGGCGGGAGGAAGGCGCACTGGATGAGTGCCAGGCCCCTTAGGCGGGAGCGCGGATGGGGACCAGTTGTTGCCGGCAAGACAGCACAGAGAGGGTGGGCAGGAGCGTGCAGCAGCTAACAGGCAAGGTGGTCGTGGTCACCGGTGCGAGCGCAGGCATTGGGCGCGCCAGCGCAAAGGCCTTCGCACAGCGCGGCGCAAAGGTCGCTCTCATCGCCCGCGGCATCACCGGACTCAACGGCGCCCTGGCAGAGATCGAAAAGGGCGGCGGGACAGGTGCCGCATATCCCTGCGACGTGGCCGACGTCGCGGCATTGCGAGATATCCACGCGCGCATCGAGCGCGAGCTCGGTCCCATCGACGTCTGGGTGAACGCGGCGTTCGCCTCGGTCTTTGCGCCGTTTTGGGAGATCTCGCCCGAAGAGTTTCGCCGGGTTACCGAGGTCAGCTATCTCGGCTTCGTCAACGCCACCATGGTCGCGCTCTCGAGCATGCGCGAGCGCGGCGAGGGGACGATCGTCCAAGTCGGATCCGCGCTCGGTGAGCGCGCCATCCCACTGCAGTCCGCCTATTGCGGCGCAAAGCATGCAATCAACGGCTTCACCGAGTCACTGCGCTGCGAGCTGATGCATGAGAAGAGCAAGATCCGGGTCACCGTGGTGCAGATGCCGGCGGTGAACACCCCCCAGTTCTCCTGGGTGCGATCGCGCCTCTCCCACCATCCCCAGCCCGTGCCGCCCATCTACCAGCCCGAAGTCGCTGCCCGAGCGGTCCTTCACGCCGCCCTGCGGCCCGGCCGCAAGCAGTACTGGGTGGGGGCCACGACCGCAGCGACGCTAAGCGCCCAGAAGGTCGCCCCGGCGCTCCTTGACCGTTACCTCGCGCGCACTGGGTTTGGCTCCCAGCAGAGTGACCAGCCCACCTCAGCCCACCAGGGCGGCAATCTCTTCGCGCCTCTCGATGGCGCAGACGGTGAGGACGATGGAGCACACGGCGTGTTCGACGACCGCTCCCACCCTCACAGCGTGGAGCTCTTCGTGAGCGAACACCGGCGCCTTTTCGGCGCGGGTGCGCTTGCCGGGGCGATGGCTGGCTACCGCTTCGTGCACCGTAGCGGTGGCGTATCAAAGAACGGCAAGCCAGCGAGCGCCTCAGCGCGTCACCTGCCAGCGGTCGTCGCCCAGATCCCCGCGGTCCTCGCCGACGTCCCTGGGGTGCTCGCCCATGCGCCCGAGTCGCTCTCTGGCCTGTCCAGTTTCGCAGCGAGCGCGCCGACGCTCCTCGCAAGCGCCGCCCGGCACTTGAGCGCCACGGTCGTGGCGCAGGCGACCCAGCGGCTCCACGGGGGGTCGCGCAACGGCCATCATGTGCGGCAGACCTGAGGGCGTCCTACAATATTTGCATGTCTACAACTGACCCCTCCGACGACGCGGTCGTCGAG
This sequence comes from Actinomycetes bacterium, assembly GCA_021809805.1. Lineage (GTDB taxonomy): Bacteria > Actinomycetota > Acidimicrobiia > Acidimicrobiales > Bog-793 > JAKABX01. The sequence goes on along the minus strand of JAJZKA010000001.1, from coordinate 58,285 downwards.
GGGGTCTTGCTCGCCAGTCGAGCGCTCGTGGCCGTCGCAGCGCGATCGTTGGCCGGCGTCGCGGACGAGGTCACCTTGCCGCAGTACCGGGTGCTCGTGTTACTCGCCCTGCGCGGCCCCCAGGGACTGTCCGGCCTTGCCGACGCCTTGGCGGTCGCCCCCTCGACGGCGACGCGGATGTGTGATCGCCTTGTGCGCAAGGGGCTCGTAGCCCGCTCCGAGGATCCGAGCGACCGCCGCCAGGTGTGCCTGCAGTGCACGCCTTCGGGGCGCCGCCTTGTAGCCGAGGTGAGCGAGCGCCGCCGCGCGGAGATCGCCGTACTCGTCCAAGCGCTCGCGATCCCGGCACGGTCCGAAGTGCTGCGCGCACTCTCCCAGCTCGCCGAGGCAGCAGGCGAGGTGTTCGCACAACAAGACCTGCTCGAATGGCAGCTCTGAGCCGGCGCGAGCTCCCCGCCGCTCCCTGGCTCGGCACGGGACGGTTCCTTCGCCGTCATTCCGCCAATCTCGGCGCCCGCCTCAACCGGCTCTCCTACCTCCGACGCTGGATCATCCTCGGCGTGACGATCGGTGCCATTGCCGGGCTCGGTGCGATCACCTTCTATAGCGCCCTCTCCATGGCCACCCACCTCCTCCTCGGCACGATCGGCGGGTGGCGCCCCCCTGCGCCCGCCGGTGAGGGCGGCGGCCTCGCCTCGGGCCACTTCACCCGCCCCTGGGCGATCCCGCTCGTCGTCGGCGGTGGTGCGTTGGTCGCTGGCCTCCTCGTCTTTTCGATCGCGCCGGAGGCCGAGGGTCACGGCACCGACGCTGCGATCCACGCGGTTCACCACAATCCTCGCGGCATCCGCTTCCGCGCGGTGATCGTGAAGCTCGTCGCCTCGGCGATCACGATCGGCTCGGGGGGCTCGGGCGGCCGCGAGGGCCCGACCGGCCAGATCTCCGCCGGCTTCGGCTCGCTGCTCGCCCGCCTCCTCGACCTCTCCCCAGCAGACGCCCGGATCGCGGTGTCGACCGGGATCGGCAGCGGCATCGGCGCCATTTTCCGCGCGCCACTCGGTGGAGCCGTGCTGGCGAGCGAGATCGTTTATCGCGAGGACGTCGATCCGACCGTCCTTGTCCCCGCCTTCGTCGCATCGATCGTCGCCTACGCCATCTTCTCGGGCGTCGAGGGCTTCGTCCCGGTCTTCGGCGTGACCGCCTACACGTTCAAGAGCCCCTACCAGCTCGGGTGGTTCGCGCTCCTCGGCGTCGTATGCGGCATCGTCGGCTTGCTCTATGCGAAGGGCTTCTACGGTATTGCCGGGCTGTTCTCCCGCCTATCGCTTCCCCGCGGCCTTCGCCCGGCGCTCGGTGGCCTACTGGTCGGGCTGATCGGCCTCATGATTCCCGAGACGCTCGGCACCGGGTACGGCTACGTGCAGAGAGTCCTCACCGCACACGGCCTGCTCGGCCTGCCGCTGTGGACGGTGCTCGTCGTGCCCTTCGTTCGTATCATCGCGACGGGGCTCTCGATCGGCTCGGGCGGATCGGGCGGCATCTTCGGGCCGGGGTTGGTGATCGGCGCCTTTCTCGGCGCAGCCTTCTGGCGAGTCTTCCTCGGGGTGCTGCCGGCCCTTGGCGACCACCCGGCGCCCTACGTGATCATCGCGATGATGGCCTGCTTTGGCTCGATCGCCCGCGCCCCGCTCGCCGTGATGCTCATGGTCGCGGAGATGACTGGGAACCTCTCGGTTCTTGGACCCGCAATGGTCGCCGTCGGCATCGCGACGCTGATCGTCAGCCGTGGCGATGACACCATCTACCGCAGCCAGCCGCGCAACCGCTCCGAGATCACCGCGGCGCGCAACGCGCCGATCCCACTGCTCACGACCCTCCCGGTGCGCAACGCGATGGGCACGGTGCGCTGCACCCTAGGCGCTGGCGACGACGTTGCGACGGCGCGACGCCACCTTAGCGAGCAGGCGGTGCGAGGTGCACCGCTGCTCGATGATGAGCAGCGCTTCGCCGGCACGATCGAGGGCTTCCGCCTGAACGGCGCGAACGGTGAGGATCCCGCGGCGCGCTACGCGGACGCCACTGCCCAGACGCTGCGCGGCGATGCCACCTTGGAGGTCGGCCTCGACGCGCTGGCAACCTCGGTGGCCGGATGGGTGACCGTCGTCGACGACGAGCGTCGCGTCATCGGCACGCTGTCGTTGAGCGACGTCAACACCGCCTATCGCGCAGCACTGCGACTCGAGGTGGCCGTCGGTGAGGTCATGCTGAGCGAGTCGGCATGACGGGCTCGCTCGATGTCGCGCTCGATGAGTGGCGCGCGCTCGAGCACCGCCACCTCGATCCTCGCCACCACCTCTATGGCACCGCCCGCCCTTTTCGCCGATGGCGTTATGAGTACCTGTGGCCCTACAGCGCCGCCTGGTCGGCGGCGAGCGCCCTCGATGCCGCGGCGGGAACCCCCGGCGCCCGGGGTGGCGGGGCGTGGCTCACCGGCCTCGCGTGCTACGCCCGCTCCGGCGATCTCGCCGGCTCCGGCGCGCTCGGCCTCGAGGCCGCGGTCCGGCCGCCGCTCGGACCTGGCGGTGCGCGCTACTACGACGACAATGCCTGGATCGGCCTCGCGGCCTTGCGGGAGCACGCGCTGAGCGGCGGTGACGCGTTCTTCAAGCTCGCCGAGCGAGTGCTCGCATTCTGCGTCTCGGGCTGGTCCGAGCGGGCCGACTGGGCGGTGCCCGGTGGGATCTGCTGGCACGAGGCGCCGAATCGCGGTGGCCGCAACACGTGCGCCAACGCCCCAACCGCCGCGTTGGCGGCCAGGGTCGCGCGCATTGGGCGCGACGACTCCGCTCGCGCTTGGGCCGAGCGCATCTATCACTGGACCACAAAGGCTCTGCTGCGCCCGAGCGGGCTGTATGGCGACCACATCCGTCCGGACGGCGCGCTCGAGCCCACTGAGTGGAGCTACAACCAGGGCGCGATGATCGGTGCCGGCGTGGCGCTCGCCGAGATGTCCGGCGAGCAGCGCTACCTCGACGAAGCGCTCGTGCTTGCCCGCCATTCACTCGATCGCTTCGCCAGGTTGGAGCGGCTCGATCGCGAGCCTGAAGTCTTCGCGGCCATCTTGATCCGCAACCTCTTCTCGCTCGAGTCCGTGGCGCCGGGGACCGGGGCCCCCGCCTTCGCGGAGCGCTGGGCCGCTTCCCACCGGGAGGCCGATCCAGAACAAGCTCGACCCGACCGGTGGTGGGCGCGGCTTCCGCTTCTCGAGGTCGAGGCGCTCCTCGCCGGTGCGCCGGCGGCCCCCTGAGTGCCGGCCGAGCACGAACCAGCTGCGTCGCTGATCCCGGCGTGATGGAATCGAGCGCCGTGTCCAGCTCGCCCCCCAACCCGGATGCCAGTGTTGCGCTCCGCCAGATTCTGGCACTGTTGTTCTTGGACGTCGATGGGGTCCTCAACCCCTACGCCTGGGACGGGCCACGCCCAGGCACGTTCGCGGACTTCTCGCTGCACGAGGCGCGGGGGTTCCCGCTCCGCCTCTCCCCCGCCATGGGCGCCCGCCTGGCGCGCCTTCCCGTCGAGATCTGCTGGGCAACGACGTGGAGCGACACCATCGATCGTGATGTGACGCCCTTCGTCGGCCTCCCCGCCGGGCTCCATGTCGCAGCGCGCCTCCCGCTGGAGGCCACCGCGGCGCTCACCAACTGGAAATTCGCCCAGATCCGTTGCATCGTCGAACAGGAGCAGCGGCCCTTTGTGTGGCTCGACGATGACGCGCTGGATTGGCCCGACGCGCACGGGCTCACCCCACGCCAGTGGGCAGGCGCCCTCGAGATTCCGAACCTGCTCTACGCGCCCGATCCGCGCTGTGGGCTCACCGAGCATGACCTCGCCAGAATCGAGCGCTGGCTCAACGGACTGGACGCGGCGAGCTGAGGGCAATCCGGCGATCGCTGTCGGCAACACTGTCCTGGCGCGGTCAGGTTTGACCACGACTCGAGGGATCTGAAGCAGCTCGACCTGCAGGTGGCTTTGCCTTGAGTGGCGGGTTCCGAGACGGCCCGCAACGCGGGCGCGATCAGTCCCAGCGGGCTCCGGCGTTCCTTCGGGGGCGATTCCGGCCACACCGGTCACCCTGTTTGGCTTTGCCTGCACGGCGATCGGGTCGACCCGGCGCTCCGGCCGGGTGAGACGCGGTCCTCGATCTCGAACTGCGGCCCGGTGGTCCTCGGCGGGACGAGTGCTCTTTCGTGGCGGTGATGCAAGCTTCGAGCACCTCACCCTCGCGGCCCGAGGGCCAGGCGTCGCGTCGTTCGCGGGCCCATGTCGCCACTTCGCTGCAAGGTCGAGGGGCGACCTGCGGTCTCGTCGCGGAACCAGCGATGAACTCCTGGCAGGTCGCCACATAGACGACTCCCGCGCAGCGACCGGTCACCGACCACAAGATACGGGTGCGCTGTACCTGAGCGGATATAGCGTACATATGTTCGATAGACTGTATCGATGCCCGAGATCCGCCCGGAAGGGCTCCGCTGGCGCCTCAGCGATCAAGGGGGCGACGAGGGCCGCCTATTCACAGACTTTGCGCCAGAGCGCCACGTCGGAGTGGGTGAGTACCGTGGCCTGGAGTTCATTCACGTCGAGGCCGTCCGTGTCCTCAACCGCGTGCCCGCGAGTTCGCGCATGCCGTTCCGCTGGACGATTAATGCCTACCGCGGCTGCTCACATGCCTGCTGCTATTGCTTCGCGCGTCCGACCCATGCGCACCTCGGTCTCGACACCGGCAAGGACTTCGAGTCGAAGATCGTCGTCAAAGTGAATGCCATCGAACGTGTGCGCGCGGAGCTCGCGTCCAGCCGATGGCGTCGCGAGGCGGTCGCAATGGGCACCAACACGGACCCCTACCAGCTTGGCGAGGGTCGCTACCACCTGACCCGAGGCATCGTGCAGTCGCTTGCGGATGCCCGCAACGACTTCAGCATCCTGACCAAGTCCACGCTCGTGTTGCGCGACCTCGAACTGTTGGTGTGGGCGGCAAAGCGCTGCAGCGTGCGCCTCGCATTCTCGATCGGCACGTTGGATCAACAGGTCGCCCAACTGACCGAGCCAGGGGCACCGCCGCCCAAGCGCCGGCTGGCTGCGCTGGAGCGCGTCCGGGCCGCGGGCCTCTCCTGCGGCGTGCTCGTTGCCCCGGTGATCCCTGGACTATCTGACGCTGAGGACCAGATTGCCAGCGTCGTCTCGGCCGTGCGAGCGGCGGGGGCGACGTCGGTGCACGTCATCCCGCTGCACCTCCGGCCTGGCGTGCGCGAGCACTACTTCGGGTGGCTCGAGGAGCACCGCCCTGATCTGTCGGCGCTGCATCGCGAGCGTTTTGGCCGACGCAGCGAACAACGACCTGCGATCCGCCAGCGCCTCGGCGCGCTCGCCGCGTCCGACCGCACGGAGCCGGACGGCGCACACCGCCAGCCACCACCTCGGCGCCGCGTGGCGAACACAGGGGCCCTCGAGCAGCTCCCGCTGTTTTGACGAGCTGACCGCACTCGTCGAGCCGCCTCGCCCCCAGCGATCTTTGACCCGTGTCGCCCCGGCGCGCCGCGGGTACGCGCGCTATGGGCCGCGCGCCGACGTGGCCGAAAGGTGGCCGAGGTGCAAGACGCATCACAACCCAGGCAGCAAGCGGGCTCGGCCGAGCACGACCACGACGACGCACGCGTCGATGAGCAGGGCGAGGAGTCCTTCCCGGCAAGCGACGCCCCCGCATGGTGGGCGGGCGCAGACCGGCCGGCACCGCCCGCCAGTCGCTCCGCCACGTCTTGACGGGCCGGGGGACACCCGGCCCGTCAAGAGCGCTAGGACGCTCCTTGGTGCGCGGGCCGGCCGTCGGCGAAGCGCTCCACGAGTGCCTCACAGAAGGCGTCGAGGTCGTCGGGCTTGCGGCTCGACACGAGCCCGTCGTCGATGACGAGCTCCTTGTCGATCCACTTGCCACCGGCATTGCGGATATCGGTCTGCAGGCTCGGCCAGGACGTGAGCGTGCGGTCGCGCACGAGGCCCGCCTCGAGGAGCGTCCATGGGCCGTGGCAGATCACGGCCATCGGCTTGCCGGCAGCGTGGAACTCGCCCAAGAGCTCGAGCGCCGCGTCGTCCAGGCGCAGCTGGTCCGGATTGGCGACGCCACCGGGCAGCACCACCGCGTCGTAGTCCTCCGCGCGCGCGAAGGCCGTCGTCGTGGTGACCGGGAAGGTCGCGGACTTGTCCAAGTGATCAAAGCTCTGCACGCTTCCGAGCTTCGGGGCGAGCAGCTCCGGCGAGCCGCCCGCCGCTTTCACGGCTTGCCAGGGACGCTCGAGCTCGACGCGCTCGACTCCCTCGTTGGCGGTGAGGAAGGCGATCTTCTTCCCGTGCAGACGGCGGTCGGTCTTGTTCGACATCGATTCTTCTCCCGGGGGGCTTGGGGGCACGCCTCGCGCCGGTGGATGCCGACGGCGAGACGTGCCGGGTACAGGGAACGATCAGTCGCCGCGCAGGATGCTCAGGCGGTCGCGAAATAGCGTCGACGCGATCGTCGAGCGCCGCGGCTGGCCGCGGAGGAAGGCCTGGGCGAAGCCCTTGGCCTGGTCGTAGCTGACCGATGCGGGCATCGGCGGCTCATCGGGGTTGACGAGGACGTCGACGACGGAGACGCCAGGGTGGGCGAGCGCCGAGCGCACGGCCTCTTCGAGCTCCTCCTGCTTCTCGACGCGAATGCCGAGGGCGCCGTTGGCCGAGGCGAAACTGGCAAATTCGCCGACGGCCGGCTCGCGCACGCCGAACTCGGGGTAGCCGAGCACCATCTGCTCCCAGAGGATCTGGGCGAGTGCGCCGTTGTTGCAGATGAAGACCTTGATCGGCAGATCGTGGCCGACCGCCGTGAGGACCTCTGCCATCAGCATCGAAAAGCCACCATCGCCGACGAAGGCGATGCACTGACGGCCGGGGTGCGCGACCTGCATCCCGATCGCGTACGGCATCCCCGGCGCCATGGTCGCGAGGTTGCCCGAGAGGTAGAACTCGCGTTGTTCCCGGACGGTGAAGTTCCTCGCCGCCCACGTCGCGATGGTGCCCGAATCTGAGGTCAAGATGGCGTCATTCGCGGCGAGCCGGTCGATCACCGCCATCAGGCGCTGAGGCTGGATCGGATCACGGGTGTCATTCCCGAGCGACGCCATGTTGGCCCGCCACTTGTTCATGGCGGCTTGGATCCCGGCAAGGAACTTGCGCGATTCATTGCGCGAGAGCATCGGCGAAAGCGCGCCGAGCGTCTCTTTCGCCGCGCCGATCAGCGGGACGGCAGTCGGGATCCGCACCCCGGCGCGCGTCGGGTCCACCTCGATCTGGACCACGTTGACCTGGTTCGGCTTGGGCAGGAACTTGGTGTAGGGGAAGTTGGTCCCCACCATGAACAGCGTGTCCGCACCCTCCATTGCCTCATCGGAGGCCTTGGTGCCGAGCAGGCCGATGCCGCCCGTCGTGAGCGGATGGTCGTCGGGGACCGCCGCTTTGCCCGGCAGGGTCTTGACGATGGGCGAAGCAAGTTGGTCGGCCACCGCCAGCAGCTCCTCCCTGGCGCCGAGCGCGCCCGCTCCCGCGAGGATCACCACCTTCTCCCCCGCGTTGAGCACCTCCGCGGCGCGGCGCAGCTCGTCTGGGCCGGGAACCTTGGGGGCCTCGAAGAACACCGCCGCCGATGCGGGGGGCCGCGCCGGCGCCGGTCCTCCCGGGGGTGCCTCGTCTGCCGGGGCTGTCTGTAGGTCAACGGGGATCGTCAGATGAGCGACGCCGCGTCGAGCGAGCGCGTGGCGCACGGCGAGGTCGACGAGGGTCGGGAGGTGAGCGGGCGTGAGCACCATCGCCGAGTACTCGACGACGTCGCTGAAGAGCCGGTCGAGATGGACCTCTTGCTGGTAACCGGTACCGAGCAGCTGGGTCTCTTGCATGCCCGTCAGCGCCAGCACGGGGGCATGATCGAGCTTTGCGTCGTACAGCCCGTTCAACAGGTGGATGCCGCCGGGCCCTGAGGTCGCGAGGCAGACCCCGAGTCGCCCAGTCGACTTCGCATACCCCGTCGCCATGAAGGCCGCGGCCTCCTCGTGGTGGACGAGGACAAAGCGGATGCGCCCGGCGTGGCGCCGCATCCCCTCCATGATCCCGTTGATCCCGTCTCCGGGAAGTCCAAAGACCGTGTCAACTCCCCAGTCGATCAAGCGCTCGACCAACAGCTCCGAGGCGATCTTGTCCATGGACGTGCCTCACTTCTCTTTCATGGAATTCGAGGCCTCCCTGACTTGGAGCGCCGTGATGGGCGACGGGCCACCGCGGTCCGCCATGACGGGCTTGGCGGCGAGGAGCCAGCCGGTTCAGCTGGCGGTGCCGGGCTCGCTGGCCACGGGGGCGAGGTGCCGGCCCGCGCGACGGCGTGGCCCGGCAGGAACGGCAAAGCGCACCTGGCGGTGGCGTAGCGCCCAGCCGATCGCCTCTCCGCCAAAGAGGGCGAGCAGCAGCCCTGGGCCGAGCGCGTAGCCAACCTCGTTCGCCAGTTGATGCAACGGCGATACGGAAAGGAAGTAGTGGCTGGGCTCGAAGGTGGCCCATGCGAGCGGCCCGATCGCGAACCATGCGCCGCACACCAGCGCCACAAAGCCCGCGAATGACAGGCTCAGCCGGCCTGCCCCGAACGAGACCCGCATCGCCGCGCCCATCATCATCACACCGGCGACCACGCCGATCGCTCCCGGGGCCACGGCGAGAATGCCGTGAGCGAGGTCCCAGTGCCATGACGAGGCACCGTCCGCGCGGTAGCCAAAAATCGGTCCGACGAAGGGCACGATGCCACCCCAGGCCGATATGACGACGGTTGCCAGGCCGAGCAGGCCGACCCCGGTGCCGCGAATGTGTCGCGAGGCCACCGGGGCCACGCCCTCGCCGATCGGCGCTTCGGTTGAAGGAATCGGTTCGTACGCGGCGCTCATCCCAAGACCTCCTCGAGTTGCGCTCGTGCGGTCCCGGTGCTCCGCGACCGCCTGTTGAGGAACTACCCGGTCGCGCCGCAAGGGAAAACGAGCGAGCGATCAGGCGCCAGCGAGGGGCGCGAACAAGTCGCCGTCGCGGGCGATGCGCTCGAGCACCTGAGCGGGCCCAAAGCGCAACCGATCCGGGTCATCTCCGCCCGCGACGGCCTCGATCTCCTCCCAATGCAGTGGGGTGGACACCCCGATCCTGCTTGTTGCACGCAAGGAGTAGGGAGCGACGGTTGTCTTGGCGGTGCTGTTCTGGCTCCAGTCAACGAGCACTTTGTTCTTGCGGAGATCTCGCCGCATGTTCGCCACCACGCCGAGGCCCGCATCGCTGGCGAGCGCGCTGGCAAGCGCCTTGGCGTAGCGGGTCGGGTCCTCCTCACGTGAGGAGACCGGACGTTTTGCATAGAGCTGGATGCCCTTGGAGCCGCTCGTCTTCGCGAGCGGGACATAGCCGTCGGCCACCAGCCGCTCGCGCACTGCCAGGCCGACGATGCAACACTCCACGAGGCCCGCCGGCGCCCCGGGGTCGAGGTCGAACACGATGAGGTCGGAGGGCTCTGGCGTGCCGTCGGCAGCCGAGCGCCACATCGGCACGTGGAACTCGAGCACAGCGAGGTTTGCCGCCCAGATGAGGGCCGGGAGCGAGTCGATCGCCGGGTAGTGGTCGAGCTCGCCTGAGCGCGTCGGGACGGGGATGCTCGAGACGAAGCCGGGTGCAGCGCGGGGCACGTGCTTTTCATAAAACGAAGCGCCGTCCACGCCGTCGGGAAAGCGGCGAAAGGTCACGGGGCGCCGCTTCAGATGCACCAGGGCCACGGGCGCCACCTGGCGGTAGTAGTCGAGGACGGCGCCCTTGGTGACGCCCGCCTCGGGATAGAGCACCTTGTCGAGGTTGGTGAGGCTGAGCCGCTCCCCCTCGACACAGACGGTGATCTTGGAGGTTGCAGACTTCGAGACCGCCACCACGGCGCGTGCTACCCCTTGGTCATCCGCGCCAACCGCCACGGCCGTCAGGCCTCGACGCCCTGCCCGACGCCCCCGCGGCTGAGCGCAGCCGCCGCTTCGAGCGGGTCTGGTGGGCCAGAGGTCGCGGGAGCGAACTGGGTGCGGTAGAGCTCGGCGTAGAGCCCGCCCGCGTCGAGGAGGTCCTCGTGCGTGCCACGCTCAAGGATCCGGCCCCGTTCGAGCACGAGGATCTGATCCGCGGCGCGGATGGTCGAGAGCCGGTGGGCGATCACGAGCGAGGTGCGCCCCACGAGCGCGCGATCGAGCGCATGTTGGACCGCAAGCTCGGACTCAGAGTCGAGGTGGGCGGTCGCCTCGTCGAGGACCACCAGGCTCGGCGCCTTGAGGAGCAGCCTGGCAATCGCCACCCGCTGTTTCTCGCCTCCAGACAGCCGGTAGCCGCGGTCACCGACGATCGTGTCGAGGCCATCGGGCAGGCTCTCGATGAGATCGAGGACCTGCGCGGCCGCGAGCGCCTCGCGCAACTCCTCCTCGCTCGCACCCGGCCGGGCGTAGCACAGGTTGGCCCGCACTGAATCATGGAAGAGGTGCGCATCCTGGCTCACGACCCCGACGGCTCGCTGGAGCGACTCGAGCGTGAGCGATCGCAGGTCGAGACCACCGAGGCAGATGCTTCCGCCATCTGGGTCGTACAGGCGGGTGAGGAGGTGGCTGATCGTCGTCTTGCCCGCGCCCGAGGGGCCCACGAGCGCCACCATCTGACCCGCCGCGACTTCGAAGCTGACGTCGTGCAACACCGGAACGCGAGCAGAGCGCTCGAGCACGGCCACCGACTCGAGCGAGGCGAGCGAGACGTCTTCGGCGCCGGGATAGGCGAAATCCACGTGGGAGAAGCTGAGCGAGACCGGTCCGGGCGGCGCGTCGCTTGCCCCCGCCTGCTCGCGAATCATCGGGGCGAGGTCCAGCACCTCAAAGACCCGGTCGAAGGACACGAGCGCCGTCAGCACGTCGACCTGAACATTCGAGAGCGCGGTCAGCGGCGCGTAGAGACGCCCGAGGTAGGCGGTGAGCGCGACCAGCGTGCCGATCTGCAGCTGGTGGTGGACGACCAGCACGCCGCCCCAGCCATACACGAGCGCCGATCCGAGCGCTGCGGTCAACATGAAAAAGGCGAACAGCACGCGGGTGAACATCGCCTGGGTGACCCCGATGTCGCGGACGCGGGCGGCCCGGCCCTCGAAGGCCGACCGCTCGGTCGCCACGTGGCCAAAGAGCTTGACGAGCAGCGCCCCGGCCACGTTGAAGCGCTCGGACATCATCGTCGTCATCTCGGCGTTGAGGTTGTAGCTCTCCCGGGTGATCCGCTGCAGCCGGTGGCCAAAGCGCTTGGCCGGGATGATGAACAGCGGGACCAACACGAGCGAGACGAGCGTGATCTTCCAGGACAGCGCGAGCATCGCCGCGAGCACGAACACCACCGTGAACAGGTTTCCGATCACGTTCTGCAGCACATCGGTGAAAGCCTGCTGGGCACCGAGGACGTCGTTGTTCAGCCGGGAGACGAGCGCACCGGTCTGGGTGCGGGTGAAGAAGGCGATCGACATCTCCTGGACGTGCGCGAAGACGCGCGATCGCATGTCGTAGATCAGTCCCTCGCCCACGCGCGCCGAGATGGCCCGCTCGCCGATGGCGAGCAGCACGTCAAACAACGCCAGCGCCGCGACGACGATCGCCAGTTCGGTGATCACCGCCACCGCATGAGCGTCATGGAGGTGGCGCGCCGTCGCGGTGTCGATGATTGCCCGATAGAGCAAGGGGGCGGCGACGCCCGTCGCGCTGTCGGCGATCAATAAGACGATGAAGAGCGCCAGCAGCCGCCAGTAGGGCCGGGCGAACCGGGCGATGCGCCGCCGGAGCCCCGATCGCAGCGCTGCGTTCTTGACCGAGGGGTCCTGGGTCCGCAGGCCGTGCAGCGCCCGAAAGCCCCCCATTGCGCCCATCCCGGGCCCCATGCGCGCTCCTCTTCGCCTTCCGATGTCCCTGCGTCGACGCACGGCGCCGCTCGGGCCAGCGTAGTTGTGGCTCGTCGCGGCCCCGACGAGCACGCCCGTCTATCCACAACCTTGAGAGGAGCTAGGTTGAAGACGAATGGCACGGCGTATGGACATCGAGCTCACCTCGTCGCGCCCCGACGGGAGTTTCACCTGGCGGGCCGCTGGCGCACGCGAGCCACGTGGAGTGCTCGACGCGCTGATGGCGCCATCGGGCGCCACGGTCGGCCAGGTGTTGCGCATCGAGGCGGACTTCGACCTCGACGGCATCACCGTCGTCGGCGTCCTGCCTCCACGTGACAAGCAGGAAGACGACGGCCGGCGCATCGAGATCGTCGGCCGGCCGCCTCGTGAGGCGGGCACGGTCACGAGCTCGCTCGTCGAGCGACGCGGACGAGGCGAGCGACGCGGCCGCGAGCGCGAGCGCCCAGAGCGCCACAACGAGCGTGGCGCCCGCAGCGCCACCCGCGAGCGCCACGGCGGCGAAGGGCGTCCCGACGAGCGTCGGCCGGACGAGCGTCGGCCGGACGAGCGTCGGCCCGCCGAGCGTCGCCACAGCCCTCGCCCCGGCGGTGAGGATCCGCGCCGACGCGAGGGTGAGGGACGGCCAGCGCGTGAGGGTGAGGGACGGCCACCGCGTGAGCAGGCCAACCGGGCCCGCCCGGCCCGCCTCACACCGGGGACGGTGCATCGCGACACCCTGTTCGCCGAGTTGCCGGTCGAGCAACGCCCGATCGCCGAACAGCTGGCCGCCGGCGGGCTTCCCGGGGTACGACGCGCCCTTGGTGAAGAGCGGGCGGCTGCCCGTGCCGCCGGTCGTCCCGAGGTGTCCGGCGAGGAGATCATCGCGATCGCCGAGCAGCTCGCCGGTCGGGTGAAAGAAGTCATGTGGCTGGACCGCGCCGAGGCCGTCGCCGCTCGGCTGGACACCGTCTCACTGCGCGACCTGCGCGCCACCGTAACCGCTGGCGCGCCGCGAGACGAGGCCAGCCGGGAGCTGCTTCGCCAGCTGCGCACTTCACTCGACGAGCGCGTCACCAAGCTCCGGACCACCTGGGAGCACGACCTCAGCCACGCGCTCGAGGAAGGCCGCGTGCTGCAAGCACTGCGCCTCTCCTCGCGTCCCCCCGAGCCGGCGGCACGACTCGCCGCGTCGCTCGTCACGCCTCTTGCCGATGCGGCGAGTGCCGCGCTCAACCCCTCGGCCTCGGTCGATCGATGGATTGCGCTGCTCGACGCCGCCCTGCTCTCACCGGTGCGCCGCCTGATCAAGCCCGTCGGCCTGCCTGCTGAGGACCCCCAGAACGCCGCGCACCAGGCGGCCGCCGCGGCTGCCGGGCGGATCCCCGCGCTCGCCACGCTCCTCGGCCTGGCGATGCCGCCGCCGCCGCGACCGGTCGCACGGCCAGCACCGAATCGGACCTTTGGCCGGCCAGCCCGCCCGGCGCCCCGCCCAGTGCACGAGGCCTCCGGCCCAGCCGACGGCGCTTCGAGCGCACCCGCCGCGCCTCAGCAGACTGGCTCGCCGGAACAGGGCACGGGCGCACCCGACGCGCCAATGGGTGGACCCGTCCCGCTCGCAACCCAAGCGCCCGGAGCGCCAGGGCCGGACGGGCCGCCGCCTGGCGGTGAGGCCAGCGGGTCGGGCCGCGAGCTCGGCGATGACGCGCCTCAGCGCGAAGCCCCGGCCGAAGGGCCCGAGCCGACCCAGACGGCCGCCGACCCTGTCCAGGACCCCTCGTCCCTGGCGCCGAGCAACGACGAGCACTGACGCCGTGCGCCGGCACCGCGCCCGCGCACGGCCGGTTCGGCGATGGGCCGTCTCCGGCCGAAACTGAGCGCTACCGACCGCCGAATTCTCGCGCTCGCGCTCCCGGCATTCGGCGCGCTCGTCATCGAGCCGCTCTACAACCTCGTCGACTCGGCCATCGTTGGACATCTCGGCGCGGCGCCGCTCGGCGGCCTTGCGGTCGCCACCGCCGCCTTGAATCTCGTCGGCTGGGCGGCCGGCTTCTTGCAGATGGCGACTGTGTCTTCCGTGGCCGCCAAACGCAGCGCGGGACGCCGCGACGACGCGGCCCGCGCCGCCGGCGCGGCCTACGTGGCGGCGGGAGTTCTCGGCCTGGCCGCGCTCGTTGCGCTGGAGGCAGCCGCCCCCGCCCTCGCGAGCGCGCTCGGCGGCCATCATGACGCCAGCGTCCACTCCGCTGCCGTCACCTATCTCGGTATCGCCGCGCTTGGCCTGCCCGGGCTCCTCATCACGCTCGGCGGCAACGGGCACCTCGTCGGGCTCGCTGACACCCGGCGGCCGCTTCGCATCGCGCTTGGAGCGAACATCGCCAACGTGGTGCTCGAGGTCCTCCTCGTGGACGTCATCCACCTCGGTGTGGCGGGATCGGCGTGGGGGACGGTCGCCGCCCAGTACCTCTCAGCTGCCTGGTTTCTCCTCGCCGCCCGTCGCGCCGCGATCGTCCCGCGACGGCCTGGTCCCCTTGAGCTCCGCGAGCTGGCACAGGCCGCCGCACCGCTCAGCGTGCGCACGATCGCCCTTGGCGTCGTCTACCTCGCCGCCACCGCGGTCGCGGGACGGCTCGGCATCACCCGCCTCGGCGGCCACCAGATCGCAATGGCGCTGTGGAACCTCCTCGCCCTCGGACTCGACGCGCTGGCGGTTCCCGCGCAGGTCTTTGTCAGCGAGGCGCTCGCGACCGGCGGGCGCGACGCGGCACGACGCCTCGGCGGTCGGGTGCTCCGTCTCGGCCTCGCCGCTGGGATCGTGGCGGGGATCTCCACGATGGCCCTGGCGCCCCTAATCCCGCCGCTGTTCACGAGCGACCCGGCCGTTCAGCGCCAGGCCTCGCTGGCACTGGTGTGCTGTGGTGCGCAACAGCCACTCGCCGCGCTCGCGTATGTGCTCGACGGCCTCGTGCTCGGTGCCGCCGACTACGCACGCCTGCGGCGCGCCATGGTCCTCGCGCTCTTCGCCTTCGCTCCCCTCGCGCTCGCCACCGCCGCCTCCCCCGAGCTCGGCCTCGTGGGCCTGTGGCTGGGGCTCGCCATGTGGATGGGTGCCCGTGCGATCCTGTTATGGCGGCGCTGGGGCGAGCTCGTCGGGGCCCGACAGCTCAGCGGAGCGCTCGTTCCATGATCACCAGCCGGGCGCGCCCACCCGACTGCTCGAGCAGCGCCTTGGTCTCCCGGTCGCCAGGCAGCGCAGGAACGTCGAGGGCGATGGCGCCGGCGTGCGCCGCAAAGCGGCTGGCCACCTCGAGCAGGCAGCGCCCGACCCCCACCTCGCGCGCCCCGGGCTCGACGTAGAGGGGAGCGAGGACCGCGCGCCCGCCGAGGAGCTCAAGCGCGGCTGCGCCCACCACCACGCCCTCATAGCACCCCGCAAGGAGCACGACCCGCTCGCCCAGGCCGGCGAGGCGCTCGCGCCGATCGAGGCCCTCTGGGAGCGAGGCGAGCAGGGCTGCGCCACCCCGGTGCGCCGCGAGCGCGGCGAGCGCTTCGCCAAACAGCGCGCTCAGGCGTCCAAGGTCGGCTGGAACGGCCAGCCGAGCGGTCTCGGGGCCCTCAGGCGCCGTGGTGGCGCTCTGCTTGGAGCTGGGCGATGCGGCCGAGCACGGTCCGGCGGCGCCGGGTCGCCTCCTCGTGGCGACGGATCTCTTCGATCTCGGCACCGGACAGCCCGGCGAGCAGCGGCACGATCTGGGAAGCCGCCAGGGTGTCATAGCCGGCGACGGCGAGCTCGGACCCCGCGGGCGGCGCGGCCGCCTCGTGGTGCGCCGGGGGCGTCGCTTCCCGCTCAACCGGCTCGGCGCGTGGCGGCTCTGGCGCTGTTGAGGTGGCGCCTGGCTCGACCGGCGTCCCGGTGCGCCCCATGCGCGTCCCCACGCTGCGGCGCGCCGCTTCGACGGCGACCCGCCCGATCATGCGCGCGTTGTCGATCTGGCGGCCGGCCACGGAGCGGCCGGTGGCCGCGAGCTCGGGGACCTGCTCGGCCACCTTCAACGCGGCGCCGAGGGGGACGTAGACGGCCACCTCGAGCACCTGGTCAATCAGCGCCTTGCGCTCCTCTCCTTGCTGGTCGCCCGGCATCACACGCAGTCCCTGCAGAGCATCCTCGTCCGGTCGGCGAGCTGGGTCTGGCTCTTGACGAGGAAGCAGGACTGGCAGACGAACTCGCCCGGCTGCTTGGGCAGCACCCGGCCGGAACCGTCACTTCGGTCCTCGACGTCGACGACCTCGTCCTCGTCGTCGGACTCCTCGTCCTCGTCCTCGACGACCAGGCGCTCTTTCAAGATGACATCGAGACTCGCCTCGACGTCATCGTCGTCGAGCTCCTCCTCCTCGTCCTCATCGCTCTCGCTCTCGCCGGCTGGTCGCGGCCGCGCCGACGCGGTCTCCTCCGGTCCGTCTCCCTCGTCCTCTTCGCCGACCTCTTCATCTTCCTCGTCCTCGTCGACATCCTCTTCATCGAGGTCATCGCCGAGTTCGTCTTCGAGATCGTCGGGGAGATCCTCACCGAGGTCGCCGAGTTCTTCCTCGTCGAGGCTTTCCGCCTCGAGACCGTCGTCCGCCTCGCTCGCCATTCCGTCCTCATGTCGCTCGAACTGATTCCTGGAGCCCTGCCGGCCCTTGGGCGCGGTCACTATACGGCCCGCGACCCGCTCTGCTCGCGTCACATGTTGACGGCACGCGCCGACGCGCCCGGTGCATCGGTCCGGAGAGCCTTTGGCGCCGCTGCGGGCGAGCCGCCGCGTTGTCTACTCAGCCCTCCGGACCGCTCCTGCGCAACTGCCCCACTCCACGCGACCGGGAGCATTGACGGATGCTCCGCGACGAGGGTCGCCAGAATGCGGGACGCCCACCATTGAGGCGCGGCCGGGACGTTACGTCAAGCGACATTTCTGTGACGCTTTCGCAATCACGGCGTGCTCGCCTGGGCGATGCCGAGCTTGCGCAGCGCGGCACGCTGCTCGGCCGCAAGGCGGCCGAGGTCGGGGCTCGTGTGATCGACGAAGCTCATGGCGGCCGCGATCGCCCGGTGGCCCGCGCGCTCGGCGATCAGGCGGTGCATCTCCTGGGCAATTCGGCGGTAGGTGGGATGCCCCTGGGGGCTCGAGCGCAGTTCGATGATGTGCATCGCCTCGCGCGCCGAGCAGTCGAGGGAGTAGCGGACGAAAAAACCCAGCGCGATCGCGTAGCGCGCCGCCTCGCCAAAGTGCGGCGCCAAGAGCGCATGGAGCTCGAAGGAACGCTCGAGCGAGGCGAGGTAGGTATCGGCGAGGCCCGCCTCGACGATGAGCTCGGGGATAGACCAGCCAAGCTCCGT
Source organism: Actinomycetes bacterium (assembly GCA_021809805.1). GTDB lineage: Bacteria > Actinomycetota > Acidimicrobiia > Acidimicrobiales > Bog-793 > JAKABX01. The sequence goes on along the minus strand of JAJZKA010000001.1, from coordinate 40,874 downwards.
CGACAGCGGCTGCCACTCGACGGTGAGCATGCGGTGGCGCTGGAGGTCCCTGAACGCGCCGTAGTCGCTGACGATGTCGAAGCGATACCCGGTGCGCTCGAAGGCTCGCCCCGGCCGGTGCCGCCGGTTGGCCCGCTCGCCGACATAGGCCGACATCAACGCCGCGCGTGCCTCGGGCGAGAGCCCGGCGACAGCCCGCTCGAGCTCGCGCTCAGCACAGGTCACATAGGGATAACAACACGCGACAAGCACCTTGTCCTCGCCGGCCGGATCGAAGTCGACGAGGTCGACCGACCAGTTCCCCGCGCCCGGGAGGCCGCCGCGCATCGGCGCGTCGGCTACCGACTCCTCAGGCCACCACGACGCGACGAGCGCCGCCATCTCCTCGCGCCGGCCCGAGAGGTAGTCGGCCCACGCCACCCCGCGGTCGGGTCGGTCCACTCGGGTGAGGAACGAGGGGATCACCTTGCGCAGCTCGGCGAGCATGAGCGCGCCGTAGTGGCGCGCCTCGGGCAGGGGATGATCGCGCAGGTGCAACAGCAGCAGCTCAAAGGACTGGCCCGAGCCGTAGATCCCGACGTTGGAGAGCGATCCGGCGGGCAGGAGCCCGCGCAGCGCGTCGAGGGCGCGGGCCCGGATCGACTGACGGTAGGCGATCGGTGAGATGTCCCCGCGGGGAGGGTGCACCCGGCGCAGGTGCTCACTCAGCGGCTCGAGCAAGCCGGCGTAGGTGTCGAACATCCGGTCCATGTCGCCGACGAATCGGGCGCCATAGGGCGACTCGAGCAGCTCGGGATCACGGTAGTAGCGGTAGTGCCCCGTTGGCATCCGGCTGTCATAGGGCACATAACGCGTCGATTGCTCGAGGTAGCTCATGAGCCGGCCGCGCTCGAGCACTTTGGTGAGGACGTTCGAGGCCTGCTCGCAGGCGAGGTGGACACCGCCGAGCTGGGCGACCGAGTCATCGCCGTACTCGCCGAAGACCCGGGCGTAGAGCTCCTCGGCCCGGCGCAGCCCGACACTGGCATCCATCGTGGCGTCCCCGCTGACGTCGAGGTCGTCGACGAACTCGTCCAGAAAGAGGCGGCGCAAGCTCTTGGCCGAGCGTGAGTAGCGGGCAAAGAGCGCCCCCATCACCACCTCGGGAAGGTTCACCAGGGCGAACACGGGCCCGTCGAGGTTGGTGACGTAGTGCGCGAGCACCTCGCGCTCTTCGGGCGTGAAGGACTCGGCGGCGTAGGGGTGCCCGGTCATGCCCGATGAAGATTAGAAGACCACGGGCCCACTAACGGGGATCGTCTCCGACCTCGAAGGACGCGGGCTCGAGGTGACCTGGGCCCGCGGCGGGGCGGCGTCCGGCGGCTTCTTCCGGCTCGGGAGCGGCCCCAGGGCTCGCGGCGAGATGCGGGGCGACCGCCGAGGCGGCGACCACACCGCGCACGAGCGACTCGGCCGCCTGGCGGGCCACTTTGCCCGTCCGGCTCTGCGCGTCCACGCCCCCGATCTGGCCGAGCAGGTCGACCAGCTGCTTGATGTTGCGCACGAAGTCGCCACCTGAAAGCGGCAGCTCGCGCTCCGAACGGCGCTCGTCTCGCCCGCTCAGCACCCGGCGAAGGTCTCCGCCGCGCGACCACTCGAAGGCGAAGCCGGAGAATCCCGGATCGAGCTGGCGTGTCTGGGGCAGGGCGGCGGCGGCCTCGTCTCGGCGAAGGTCCGCGGCGAGCAGCTCGAGCTCGGAGTACCGGCGCGCCACCTTGGCGTTGGGGAGCGCCGATCCCGGCGCGTTGCGTCGCGGCTCGTAGATGAAACAGGAAACCAGCGCCGCGAGACTGGCGGGGTCCAGGCCGTCAAAGAGCCCTTCGCCGAGCGCCTCGGCGATCAGCAGATCGCAGTCGTGGTAGAGGCCGGCCAGGCGTTCGCCGGAGTGGGTGACCCGCCAGCCGCTCAGATACCCGCGCCGGCCGAGCACGCCGACCACGGCATCGAGCTGGCGGGTGAGCGGCACCTCGCTCAGGTACTGCGCGAACGAGGAGCGCACCAACCGGTACGCGGCGTCGCGCTCATACCGGCGCACCAGGTTGACCGTCATGTTGTAGGTCGGGCGGAACGACGAGCGCAGCGGGCGGCTGCGCGAGCTCGCCAGCGCAGCGACCTCCTCAAAGGTGTGGAACGGCGACCACAGCACGGCTGCATAGCCCACCGCGTCGATCCCGCGGCGGCCAGCGCGCCCGGTGAGCTGGGTGTACTCCCCGGCGGTGAGATCCACGTGGCCCGCGCCGGAGTACTTCGAGAGACTCTCGATCACCACGGTGCGCGCCGGCATGTTGATGCCAAGCGCCAGGGTCTCGGTGGCAAAGACCACTTTGACGAGTGTTTTGGCGAAGCACTCCTCGACCGTCTCGCGAAAGGCCGGGACCATGCCGGCGTGGTGCGCAGCCACCCCGGCCTCAAGGCCGGACACGAAGCGCCCGTAACCCAGCACGCGCAGATCGGCATCGGAGAGATCCTCCACGTGGCGCTCGGCGATCTCCCGCAGCGCCGTGCGCTCCTCGGGGCTCGTCAGCCGCACGCCGGCATCGAGGCAGTGACGGACCGCATCGTCACAGCCCGCGCGGGAGAAGACGAAGTGGATCGCCGGGAGGAGGTCCTCCTCGCCGAGCCGCTCGACGACATCCACGCGCCGTGGCCGGTACAGCCGTGCCCGCCCCGCCGGCCGCCCCCGGGGCCCACGACGGGTGATGCGGCGCGCCTGGCGGTCCAAGCCAAGCGCTTCGGGATTGGGCAGGGCACCGACGAAGGTAGGCAACACGTGGAGGCGCTCAGCCGAGCGGTCGCCCACGACGTAGAGGTTGCGCAGCTCGATTGGCCGGTGATCCTCGATCACCGCGCCCGTCGCACCCCGCACCGTGGCGATCCAGCCCGCGAGTTCCTCGGCGTTGGAAACCGTCGCGGACAGGCAGACCAAGGCGATCGGTGCCGGGGCGGACAAGATGATCTCTTCCCAGACCGCTCCGCGGTAGGGGTCCTCGAGGTAGTGCACCTCATCGAGGACGACACAGCGCAGGCCTTTGAGCTGCTCAGGGTCGGCGTAGATCATGTTGCGGAGCACCTCGGTGGTCATCACCACGATGCGTGCCCCACCGTTGATCGAGCTGTCACCCGTCAACAGCCCGACCGAGCCGGCTCCGTACGCGTCCACGAAGTCCCCGTACTTCTGGTTCGACAGCGCCTTCAACGGCGTCGTGTAAAACGCGCGGCCGCCGGCCTCGAGGGCTTGGGCGACTGCGTACTCGGCGACGAGCGTCTTGCCCGAGCCCGTCGGCGCGGCGACCAGCACCGAGCGCCCGGCGTCGAGGTGGTCGAGCGCGGCGAGCTGGAAGGGATCGAGGGGGAACGGCCGCTCGCCGAGGAAGCGCTGGCGAAGCGCTCTCGGCGCGTCACTCACCGTTTTGCCAGCCGTCCGATCAGGATCGACACCTCATAGAAGAGGATCATGGGGATCGCCAGGGCGAGCATCGAGAAGGGGTCCGAGCTCGGTGTGACGATCGCCGCCACACACACGATGACGACGATCGCCCAACGCCGGAAGTGAGCGAGCTTTTGCGGGCTGAGAACCCCGGCGAGCTCGAGCGCGACCAAGAGCACCGGGAACTCGAAGGTGGCACCGAAGACCCCCATCAACAACAAGATCAAGCTCAGGTACTTCTGCGCGGTGTAGAAGGTGGTCAGCTGCTTGCCGCCGACCGCCTTCAAAAAGCCGAGCGCGTGAGGGAACGTCAGCCAGGCGACAAATGCCCCGAGGAGAAAGAGCCCGACGCTGGCGGCGACGAAGGGGATGGCGTAGCGCTTCTCGCTCGCCTTGAGCCCCGGGGTGATGAAGCGCCACAGCTGCCACATCAGCACCGGTGAGGCCAGCAGCAAGCCGCCGTAGCCGGCGATGTCGAGGCGGATCCCAAAGCCATCGAGCGGCGCCAGCACGACGAGGTTGCAGTGGTGGGGCTGCAGGACGCAGTAGGGGTGGGTGAGCAGGCTCAAGATGTGCCCGTAGAGGACGTAGGCCACGATCACCGCGACGGCGAAGAAGACGAGCGAGACGATGAGGCGCCGGCGCAGCTCGGCGAGGCGCGCCACCAGGGTCATCTGATCGGGATCGGGTCGCTCAGAGCTTCGGCGGGTCAAGGTTGCCACCGCTCGCTCAGTTCATCGACGGGTCGTCGAGGACCACGCCGAGCTCACCCCGGGACGGCTCGGCGACCACGAGGCTTCCTCGCTCGGGCAGCCGGCTGCCCGATACAACCCGCACCGGCCTGCGCCGGGTGGCGGGCACGCCCGCATCGGCGCCCGATGCCGTCGCTTCAGCATCGGCCGTTTCCGCGCCGTTGGCTGCCTCGGTGCTGCTCAAGCCGCTCGCGAGGTCGCGCACGAACCCGCCGACGGCGGCCGAGGGGTTCTTCGGGAGGTGGGGGAGGTCGAGCTCGTCCAGGCCCAGGTCCGGGAGCGCTGAGCGGATCTCCTCGCGCACCGTATCTCTGATGCGGCTCAGCTCTTTCCAAGCGGTGGCGAGCTGTCGGGCCGCCTGGGGGAGGCGCTGGGGACCGACCACGACGAGCGCGAACACCAAGATGACGAGGATCTTCGCCGGATCCAGACTGCCGAGCACGCGCTCATGCTACCTAGCGGGACGCCCTACATCGCCTCGATCAGCCGCTCCACCCGTTCGTCGTGCGCGCGAAAGGGGTCCTTCAGCAGCACCGTCCGCTGGGTCTGGTCGTTCAGCTTGAGATGGACCCAGTCGACGGTGAAGTCGCGGCGGCGCTCCTTCGCGCGGCGGATGAACTCGCCGCGAAGTCGTGCCCGGGTCGTCTGGGGCGGCTGCTCCATCGCCCGGGTGATCGCCTCGTCGGTGATCAAGCGCTCGACCGCGCCACGGGACTGCAGGCGGTAAAACACGCCGCGCTCGCGGCTGACGTCGTGGTATTGCAGATCCAACAGGGCAAGCTTTGGATGGCCGAGGGGCAGGTCGTCCCGGCTGCGCATCGCCTCGACGAGGCGGTGCTTGATCACCCAGTCGCACTCCCGATCGAGGAGGAAGGGGTCCTTTTCGATGGTCTGAATGCAGTGCTGCCACATGTCGAGCGCCTTTTGATCGAGCGGGGGCAGGCCGCGGCTCTCCGCGTAGCGCAGCGCCCGGGTGAGGTACTCAGATTGGATGTCGAGCGCGCTCGCCTCCCGGCCGTTGGCGAGGCGCACCTTGCGCTTGCAGGTGAGGTCGTGGCTGATCTCGCGGATCGCCCGGATCGGGTCTTCGAGCGTCAGATCCCGCAGCACCACGCCCGGGTCCTCGAGCATGCGCAACAAGATGTTCGTCGCCCCGATCTTCAAGAAGCTGGCGTACTCGCTCATGTTCGAGTCGCCGACGATCACGTGCAGCCGCCGGTACCGTTCGGCGTCCGCGTGCGGCTCGTCGCGGGTGTTGATGATCGGGCGCGAGCGCGTCGTGGCGGACGAGACGCCCTCCCAGATGTGCTCGGCGCGCTGGCTCATGCTGTACGTGGCGCCGCGTGCGGTCTGGAGGATCTTGCCCGCCCCGGCGTAGATCTGGCGGGTGACCAAGAAGGGGATGAGCACCTGGGCGTAGTGCGTGAAGTCGTCTCGCCGGCTCGTCAGGTAGTTCTCGTGACAGCCATAGGAGTTACCGGCCGAATCGGTGTTGTTCTTGAACAGATAGACGACGCCGCGGATCCCTTCGTCGCGAAGGCGCGCCTCGGCCGAGGCGACCAGCCCCTCGAGGATCCGCTCCCCTGCCTTGTCGTGGGCGACGAGGTCCTCCACTGAGTCGCACTCGGGCGTCGCGTATTCGGGGTGGCTGCCGACGTCGAGGTAGAGCCGGGCGCCGTTCTCCAAAAAGACGTTCGAGGAGCGTCCCCAAGAGACCACTCGGCGGAAGAGGTAGCGCGCCACCTCATCGGGTGAGAGGCGGCGCTGGCCCCGCAGCGTGCAGGTGACGCCGTACTCGTTCTCGAGGCCAAAGATCCGCCGCTCCATCGTTGGCCAACCTAGTAGCCTCACAAGCGCATGGAACCGGCGAGCCCGATGGTGCGCCTGATCAGTGTCGCGGGGGCGTTCCCTGCTCGCGTGCTCGCGGCCCGGCTGCGCTCGGTGGGGGTCCCGAGCGAGCTCCACGGAACCACCGGTGGCCCCTATCCCCTGCCGGGCCTGGTCGACGTCCTCGTCCCGGTGACCAAGCTCTTGCTCGCCCGCGAGGTCCTTCTGGCTGACGCCGTCGATGCCCTGTTCAGCCCGTCCCGTCCGCTCGGGCGGGCCGCCGCGCTGCGCGCCGGGCACGAGCGGCGCACCTCGGCCCGCCGGAGGCGGCTACGGCGCCGCCTCCGGCGGCGCCAGGGGCGCTAGCCCTCCTCGGCGCCCGCGCCGAGCAACTCGCCAAGCTCAGCGGCCCCGATGCGCCGGAAGGCCCGCCGCCCGTTCGTCGCCGCCAGCAGGCCAACCTCGAGGTCGTCGGGCGCGAGCGTCCGCTCGGGTCCACCGAGGGCGGCGACGCAGGCGCGCAGCGCCTCCGCCAAGCTCCAGCTCGGGGAGTACACCGCCTCCACGCGGCCCGTGATCGCCTCTGCCTCCCCACCGAGCACGCTGTAGCGCTCCTCATCGACGACGGTCCCGTCGTAGGCAATGTGGTAGAGGCGGTGATCGCCCGGGCCACCGCCGAGCTCGGCCACGAGGATCTCGACCTCGAGCGGCTTCATCTCATGGGTAAACACCTGGCCGAGGTACTGGGCGTAGATGTTCGACAGCGATCGCGCATCAACGTCTTCGCGCGAATAGGCAAAGCCCTTGGTGTCGGCGTGGCGAATCCCGGCGACACGCAGCTGGTCGTACTCGTTGTAGCGGCCCACCCCAGCAAAGGCGACGCGGTCATAGATCTCGCTGATCTTGTGCAAGGTCCGGGAGGGATTGTCGGCCACGATCACGATGCCATCGGAAAAGACGGCGGCGACGAGCGCCCGGCCGCGGGCGATCCCCTTTTGCGCGTACTCGGCCCGGTCCTTCATCACCTGTTCGGGCGCGACGTAATACGGCATGGTCATTCGACGTCACCCCCGCTGCGGCCCCCGGGCCGCTCTCGGCGGGCGAGCACATCGGCAAAGCGCGAGGCCACCTCGCTCTCCTCCACGCGCTCAAAGCCCTCGGCCGAAACGATCGCGACGGTCGGGTAGATCCCCCGGACCGGGTCCGGCCCGCCAGTGGCAGCGTCCTCGTCGGCCGCCTCATACAGTGCTTGCACGGCGAGCTCGACCGCCTCGTCGCGCGTCAGCTGCTCGCGATAGCCGAGCTTGATCGTCGTCTTCGCATCACGGCCGCCCGAGCCCGTGGCGTGAAAGTCGGCCTCCTCGTAGCGGCCACCGGTCACGTCATAGGTGAAGATGCGCCCGACCTCGCGTCGCTCATCCCATCCGGCGAACAGCGGCACCACCACGAGGCCCTGCATCGCCATCGGCAGATGGGCGCGCACCATCTCAGAGAGCTGGTTTGCTTTTCCCTCGAGGGAGAGCGTCGCGCCCTCGACCTTCTCGTAGTGCTCGAGCTGGGTCTGGAACAACCGCACCATCTGGATCGCCGGCCCGGCGGCCCCGGCGATCGCGACCGCCGAGAGCCGGTCCGCCGGGTAGACCTTCTCGATCGTGCGATGGGCGATGCTCACCCCCTCGGTCGCCCGGCGGTCGCCCGCCATCACGATTCCGCCCGCGTGGCGCAGCGCGACGATCGTCGTGCCGTGGCGCACCGCGTCGGGAGGGACCGGGGTCGTGAGCGGGGCATCGGGGTGGACGCGGCTCCACAGGGCAGCGAAGCTCGGCCCCGGGTCGTCCGGAGGAGCAAAGAGGTAGAGGCTCATCGCCGGCTCACCCTACTGGACGGCTCGAGACCACCGGCTCCGGCCACTCCACCTGCGCCAAGCGCTACTGGCCGCCCTTTTGCACGTAGTTGCGGACGAACTCCTCAGCGTTGTCCTCGAGGACTTCGTCGATCTCGTCCAACAAGTCATCGAGCTCGGCCTTCAGCTTCTCGCCGCGCTCGTTCGTTGTCGGTGCCTCTTGTTCCTCGGTTTCCTGCGCCTCGCGTTGGGGCGCCGGGCGTCGCTTGAGCTCCCGCTCGGCCATCAGTTTCCTCCCCTACCCACTGAGCCGTGCGAGCAGCTCGGCGGGGCTGTGGACCTCATCCAAGAGCGTACCCACGTGTGCCGCCGTTCCCCGCAGGGGTTCCATCATCGGGACCCGCTGGAGCGCGTCCTGACCGACGTCGAAGACGATCGAATCCCAGTTCGCGGCCACGATGGAGGGGGCGAAGCGCTTCAGGCACTCGCCCCGGAAAAAGGCTCGGGTGCTTGGCGGTGGATCCGTCACCGCGCGCTCCACCTCGGCCGGATCCACCAAGGTGTCGACGCGCAGGCGACTGAACAGGGAGCGCTCGGGCCGCAGGTCGTGGTACTGCAGATCCAAGGCCGCGACCCGGTGGTCGTCGAGACCGCAGCCGTGGCGCTCGCAGTAGGCATTGACGAGCTCGTACTTCGCCACCCAATCGAGCTCGCGCGACAGGCTGGCCGGGTCCGACTCGAGCGCGCCGAGGACGTGCTCCCAGCGCTGGAGGACCTCGGTGCCCTCATCCTCACTCCCAATCGCCGCCAGGCCGCGTTCCTCGGCGTATTTGCGGGCGAGGTCGTAGAGCTCCCACTGCAGCTCGAGAGCGGTCAACGTCGTCCCGTCCACGAGCTCGAGGGTGGTGCGGAGGCTCGGATCGTGGGAGATCTCGTGGATCGCCCGCACCGGCTCAGCGAGCACGAGCTCGCGCGGGCCGAGCGCGTCATCCTCGAGCAGCATCAGCACGAGGGCGGTCACCCCCACCTTCAAGAAGGTCGCGGTCTCAGCGAGGTTGGCGTCCCCGGTGATGACGTGCAGCCGGCGATAGCGCTGGGGGTCGGCATGCGGCTCGTCACGGGTGTTCACGATCGGCCGCTTGAGGGTCGTCTCGAGGCCGACCTCTTCCTCGAAGAAGTCCGCGCGCTGACTGATCTCAAAGCGCGCCCGCTCGGCGCCCTCCTCCTCGCAGCCCACCTTGCCGGCGCCCGTGTAGATCTGGCGGGTGACGAGGTGCGCGCATGCCAAGCGGGCGAGGCGAGGAAAGGGGACCGCACGGTCGACGAGATAGTTCTCGTGGCAACCATAGGAGTTGCCCTTCCCGTCGGAATTGTTCTTGTAGACGACGATCTCCTGGCCCGGCGGCAGGATCCGGCGGGCAGCAGCCATCGAGCGCTGCAGGATCACCTCCCCCGCCCGGTCGTAGGTGACGAGCTGGCGCGGCGAGGAGCACTCAGGGCCCGAGTACTCGGGGTGCGCGTGGTCAACGTAATAGCGCGCCCCGTTGGTCAGCACGGTGTTGACGAGATGCCGCTCGACCTCGGGTGCCTGGGCGCCGTCGCGTACGAACCCCCGGGCGTCGCGCCCGGGCGACTCGTCTTCGAAGTCCCAGCCGACGCCCTGGGCGAGTTCGCTCACGTACGCGTTGATGAGCAGCGAGGCCGCGCTCGTCGGGTTGGAGTCGGGCACGTTGACGGCCTGAATGCCATACTCCGTCTCGATCCCGAGGACCTTGGGAAGGGCCACGTTCGGACGCTAGTGGATCACGCTGCGAAGGCCCGCTGCGGACCACTCACAGGTACTGCCCGGTGCCGACGTGCTCGATCGCCCGCCCACCTCGGGTTTCGTCCCCGTGGTCGAAGATCGTGCGCACGTAGACGATGCGCTCGCCCTTCTTGCCCGAGATCTTCGCCCAGTCGTCCGGGTTGGTCGTGTTCGGCAGGTCCTCGTTCTCCTTGTACTCCTGCTTGATCGACTCGAGCAGGTCCGTGGGCCGGATTCCGCGGCCGGTGCCGGCCAGCGCTCGCTTGATCGCGAGCTTCTTCGCCCGCCGGACGATGTTCTCGATCATGGCACCCGAGGCGAAGTCCTTGAAGTACAAGATCTCCTTATCACCGTTTTGGTAGGTGACCTCCAAGAAGCGGTTTTCGTCGTCGGCCCGATACATCTCGCGCACGGTGTGCTCGATCATGGCCGCGACCGCCTTCGCAGGATCGCCGCCACCGAGTTGGCTCACCGCGCCGGCATCGAGGGGCAGGCCAGCGTGCAGATAGCGGGCGAAGATCTGCTGCGCCGCCGCCTCGTTCGGCCGCTCGATCTTGATCTTCACGTCGAGGCGCCCGGGCCGCAGGATCGCCGGGTCAATGAGGTCCTCCCGGTTGGAGGCGCCGATCACGATCACGTCCCGAAGCGTCTCCACGCCGTCGATCTCCGCCAGGAGCTGGGGGACGATCGTCGACTCCATGTCCGAGCTGATCCCGGTGCCCCGCGTGCGAAACAGCGAGTCCATCTCGTCGAAAAAGACGATCACGGGCACGCCCTCGGCGGCCTTCTCCCGCGCCCGCTGGAAGACGAGGCGGATCTGGCGCTCGGTCTCCCCGACATACTTGTTCAACAGCTCGGGGCCCTTGATGTTGAGGAAGTAGCTGCGCACGTTCTCGTTCCCCGTGCGCTCGGCCACCTTCTTTGCGAGCGAGTTCGCCACCGCCTTGGCGATGAGCGTCTTGCCGCATCCCGGCGGTCCGTAGAGCAAGATCCCCTTGGGCGCAGGCAGCTGGTGTTCGGCGAACAGCTCGCGGTGCAAGAACGGCAGCTCAACGGCATCGGTGATCGCTTCGATCTGGTCATCGAGGCCGCCGATGTCCCCATAGGCGACGTCGGGCACCTCTTCGAGCACCACCTCGTCGATCTCGGGTCGGGGCAGCTTCTCCAGCAACAGCGCGGTGCGCGGGTCCATGAGCACGCTGTCGCCGGCGCGAAGCCGCGTCCCTTGCAGCGACGCGGCGAGCTCGGCCACGCGCACCTCATCAGCCCGGCCGACGACGCGCGCGCGGGTACCGTCCTCGAGGAGCTCCTCGATCGTGACCACCTCGCCGGCCCGTTCGCCGGCCCGGGCGAGCACGACGTTGAACGACTCGTTCAGGACGACCTCCTGGCCGCGCGCGAGTTCGCTGGCATCGAGCGAGGGGTGCAGCGCGACCCGCATCTTGCGACCGCTCGTCATCACATCCACCGTGCCGTCGTCGTTGGCCTGCAAGAAGGTGCCGTAGGCGCTCGGAGGGCGCGTGAGCTTGTCCACCTCCTCGCGCAGCGCGGTGACGTTCTCCTTGGCCTGCTGCAAGGTGAAGGTCAGGCGCTCGTTCTGCGCAAGCGCCTGGGCGAGCTGGCCCTTCACCTCAAGCAGCCGCTCTTCGAGCACGCGGACGCGTTGGGGCGCCTCCGAGAGACGATGACGGAGCTCGTTGATCTCCTCTTCGGCCGTCTCGGCCCTCGTCCTCAGCTCGGCGAGCTCTAGCTCGTCCATCTTTGGACCACCTCCTTGCCGGCCCGGCACTCTCGCTGCAGCGCCGTTCTCGCGGACCCTACACCTCTGCCCCCGCCGGACCGGCGCGTCATTTCCGCGCTGTCCGCCGCCATTGCGCGACCTTGCGTGGCTCCTCCGATACGCTGGGGAGCCGGCCCACAAAAGGAGCGCGCCCGCCCATGAAGGTCTGGATCGACCAGGATCTCTGCACCGGTGACGGATTGTGCGAAGAGATCTGTCCGAGCGTGTTCACCCTGCTCGACGATGGTCTTGCCTACGTCAAGAACGGCGACAAGGTGATGAGCGATCCTGGCGGCGCCGCCGGCATGGTCGACGTCGCGCCTGGTCTCGAGGACGCCGTGACCGAGGCCGCCGAGGAGTGCCCCGGCGAGTGCATCTTCATCGAGCGGGACTGAACCGCACGCCGGATCGCGCTCCCGTTGCCATGGCGGATGGCCCAACGGGCGCGACGCGCCGATGGGTCGAATCACTCACTGCGGCGACCCGGCGCTGCGCCGGACGAGGCGCGCTGAGGTGAGAAAACCCGTGTGCGCGACCATGCGGTGGTCTGGGCGAACCGAGCGGCCCTCGACGTGCCACGAGCGCTGGAGCACCTCGATCGTCTCGGCAGCCGCGAAGCACGAGCGGTCGAGCGCGGCCCGCAGCTCGGCGGTCTGGTTGATCGTCGGGAGGTAGGCAAGCAGGATTCCGCCTGGTACGAGGGCTGCTTCGGCATGCGGCACGACCCGCCATGGCTCGGGCAAATCGAGCAGGACGCGGTCGAACCCCTCCTCGGCGATGTGCTCGTAGATGTCGCGGGACTCGACCCGATAGGGCGCAGTCTCCCCCAAGAGCGCGGCGACGTTCGCCCGGGCGCGCTCGGCGAAGTCGTCCCGGATCTCATAGCCGGTCACCTCGCAGCCGGCGCGGAGCGCCGCCATCGACAACGCACCCGAGCCGACACCGGCCTCGAGCACCCGCGCCCCGGGGAACAGGTCCGCCGTGAGCAGGATCGCGCCGAGGTCCTTTGGGTAGATCACCTGGGCCCCACGGGGCATCTTCACCACGAGGTCGCTGAGCGTCGGCCGAAAGACGAGGAAGCGGCGCCCCTCCCCCTCGCCCCGGTGTGCGACGATCTCTCCGCCGGCCGGGCCGCCGATCACCTCGTCGTGCTCAATGATCCCCGAGTGCGTCTGGAACCGACCGCCATGCTGCAGGCGGACGAGATAGCGACGCTCTTTCGGGTCGATCAGCAGCACCCGCTCACCGGCTTGCAAGACGCCGCGCGGCGTCGCCCAGGCGCTCACTCGCCAGTGGAAACGACGCGCGCCAGCGCCTTCGCGCGAGCCTGCTTGCGACGCTGGCGCCGCGTCGGCGCCGGAGGGAGGTGACGAACGACCAGCGCCTCGCCGAGGGCGAGCTCCTCCCGGGCGATCCTCGGCTTCTCGGGCCGCAGCGCGAGATGGAGCAACAGCGCGGTGACGGCAAGGACCGCGTAGCGCGGGTCACCACCGATCGTGCGCTGCACAAAGCGCCGCATCGCGCGCAGCGCGGCGGCATCGAGGAAGCCGAACATCGGCTCAGATCCGGCGGATCTCGAGCACGGTCGCTCGGCGCTTGCCACGGCGGCGCCCGAGCAGGTAGCTCAACAACACGACGCACAGACCGGCGGCGCCGGCGATTGCCACGACGCCCGGGCTGGCCGCGCCCTTGGCCGACTCGGCCACCTCCGAGCGCACGGCGCGCAGGCGCTGCTCGATCTGGCCGAGCGAGATCTTGTCCCCCGACTCCGCGGTCGCGGACAGCCGATGGGCGAGCTCGAGTCCGATCACTGTGCCCCCTTCTCCTCACAAGTCCGCGTCCCGCATCGTGGCGCGTTCATCGGTCCGAGCCCTCCTTTGAGCGAAGCCCGATCGCCGCAGCAATCCCGAAGACGATGAGCGCCCCGATCGCGGTAAGCAGGTAAGGCAAAAAGCTCAGGCTGCCCGAGAAGGTGCTCCCGGTCTCGCCCTGGATCAATCGCAGCAGCCCAATCAGGAGAACGACGAGGCCCACGGCGAGCGCGAAGGCCCCGGCGAGCGCAAGTCCGGCACGCTTGGCAAGACCCTTGAGCGGGCCGACCGTCTCTTGGAGCACATAGCGCCACGCCAGCCGAGCCGTCTCGGTCAGCTCGGCACGCTCCGCCCCAAAGGACAGTCGACTGGCGAAGCCACCTTGCCTGGTCCGAGCCACGCCGAGAGGCTACTCGTCCCGCATTGCGCACCGGGCCGACCTTGCTGACCGACCCCGCAGGGTCGCGCTGCTAGCCTTCGGCCGTGCCCCAGCTCGTGGTCGCCATCCTCGTCGGCCTTGCGGTGAGCCAGGCAGCGCTGATCTGCACGACGCTGTATCTGCATCGCGGCGTCTCGCATCGGGCGGTGACCTACTCCCGGCCGATCGGGTTCGCCTTCCGGTTCTTCCTCTGGATGTCAACGGGCATCCGGCCCCGTCAGTGGGCCGCGGTGCACCGCCGCCACCACGCCTTCACCGACGTCGAGGGTGACCCGCACTCCCCTGTGCTTCTCGGCTTTTGGAAGGTCCAGCTCGCGAACGCCGCGCTCTACCGCCGCTGCGCCCGCGACGGGGAGACCGTCCAGCGCTACGCGAAGGACCTGCCGCCCGATGCCTGGGACCGCGGGCTGTTCGACCACGCCTTTGTCGGCCTCGGGATCGGCATCGCCTTGTTGTGTGTCTCGCTCGGCTGGCAGTACGGGCTGATCGCGGCAGCCGTGCACACGGTGAGCTACCTGCTGTTGAACGGGGCGATCAACGCGATCGGCCACACCGTCGGGCGCCAGCGCTACGAAAACACCGCCCGCAACAATCAGTGGCTCGCGTTCCTCACCGCTGGTGAGGGACTGCACAACAACCACCACGCCGCCCCGACCGCGGCGCGCCTCGCCCATGTCAAGGGCGAGCTCGACCCGGGCTGGTGGATCATCCACCTGCTGGCCCGGGTGCATGGCGCGACGGTCCGCCTGAGCGAACCGAAGTTCAAGCCCTCGGCCGCCTTCGCCGGCGCGGCGAGCGGCGCGGCGGCACCGAAGAGCCCCTCCACCGGCGCCTGAGCCCTCCCGACTGGCCGGCCCCCCCAGCTGCGCCCATAGGATCTCGCTGAAGAGCGGCCCGCCGGTGCATCGCCGGCGCGGCCCGGATCTGGCGACCAAGAGGAGCGGCCCGTGACCCGTCTGCACGATCTCTACGAGCAGCAGGGCCAGAGCCCCTGGATCGACGACCTGAAGCGCAGCTATGTCGTCGCCGGGGGCCTGCAGCGCCTGATTGACTCAGGCATCCGGGGGGTGACCTCCAACCCCACGATCATGGCAAAGGCGATCTCTGAAGGCAGCGACTATGACGAGCAGTTCGCGTCGCTGATTGACGCCGGCGCCTCGGTTGACGACGCCTACTGGGACATGGTCATCGCCGACATCAACGGCGCGCTCGACCTCTTCCGGCCGATGTACGACGAGTCCGGTGGCACCGACGGCTTCGTCTCCCTCGAAGTCGCCCCGTCGCTCGCCCACGACAGCGCCGGCACCGCAGCGGCCGCGAAGGACCTGCACGAGCGGATCGCCAAGCCCAACTTGTTCGTGAAGATCCCCGCCTCGCTCGAGGGAATCCCGGCGATCGAGGAGACCATCGCCGCCGGCAAGAGCGTCAATGTCACCTTGATCTTCTCCCTCGAACGCTACGGCGCAGTCATCGAGGCCTACCTGAATGGGCTGGAGCGTCTCGTCGCCGCCGGCGGCGACCCGAGTCGGGTCGCCTCGGTCGCCTCGTTCTTTGTCAGCCGGGTCGACACCGAAGTGGACCGGCGCCTCGAGGCGGTCGTTGCCGAAAACGGCGCCGCCGCCAAGCGGGCCGCGGAGCTGCGCGGCAAGGCGGCCATCGCCAACGCCAAGCTCGCCTACGCCCTGTTCGGCGAGCGCTTCGGGTCGCAGCGCTTCGCGGCCCTCGCCGCCAAGGGCGCCAAGGTGCAGCGGCCGCTGTGGGCTTCGACCTCGACCAAGAACCCCAACTACCCCGATCTGATCTACGTGGACGGCCTCATCGGCCCCGACACCGTGAACACCATGCCGGGGGCGACCGTGGACGGTTTCTTGGACCACGGCACGCTCGCCCGCACGGTCGATGCCGGCGTCGAGGAGGCTCGGGCGGATCTCGCCGGCCTCGCCGAGGTGGGCGTCGACTTCGACGACGTCACCAAGACCCTCGAGCTCGAAGGGATCGCCGCGTTCAGCAGGTCCTTCGATGACCTCATCGACCGCCTCAGCCAAAAGGCTGCGGCGCTGTCGGCCAAGTGATGGCCGGCGCCGTCCTCGAACCCGAGGACCTCTACCGCCGCCTCATCGCCCGAGACGCCACGCTGTGGCCCGAGGGCAACGTGTCGGCCAACCGCCTCGGCTGGCTCGAGCTACCCCGCGAGATGGAGCGCCAGGCCAAAGAGCTGACCAGCTGGGCACGCAACGTCGATCAGGACACCGTCGTGCTGCTCGGCATGGGCGGCTCCTCGCTCGGCCCAGAGGTCCTCGCCCAGATCCGCGATGCGTTCGGCGCCGCGGGCCGGCGCATCGTCGTCTGCGACACGACCGATCCGACCACGGTCGCCGACGCCCCGATCGAGGAGGCTTTCGTCCTCGTCTCCTCAAAATCCGGCACCACGCTCGAGCCGAACGTGCTCCTCGCCGCCGCGCGCGCCCGCCTGAAAGACCCCAAGCGCTACGCCGTCATCACCGACCCGGGCACGCCGCTCGCCAGCGAGGCAACCGAGCTCGGCGTCTACCGGCTGTTCACCAACCCGCCAGACATCGGCGGCCGCTACTCGGTCCTCTCTTACTTCGGCCTCGTCCCCGCCGCGCTCGCCGGCTATGACGTCGAGGAGCTTTGCGGCCGGGCGCTCGAAGTGAACGGCCCCGAGGCGGTCCAGATCGGCCTGTCGATGGCAATGGCGGCCGAAGCGGGCCAAGACAAGGCGACGTTCGTCGTCCCCAGCGCCCAGCGCTCGCTCGGCCTGTGGCTCGAGCAGCTGGTCGCGGAGTCGACCGGAAAGCACAACAAGGGCTGCGTGCCGGTGCCAACGAGCGAGCACGAGCGCGGCGAGGACCGCCACGTGATCCCGGTCGAGTTGTCGGCGGCGCACGAGCTGGGCGCCGTCTTCTACCGCTTCGAGCTTGCCACCGCGGCCGCCGGCCACGGGCTTGGCATCGATCCCTTCGATGAGCCCAACGTCGCAGAGTCCAAGGCGAACACCAACAAGGTGCTCGAGAATCTCCCGCTCCCCTCACTCGCGTCGGTCGGTCCCGAGGCGGTGACCCCCTGGCTCGAGGAGCAGATCAAGGCGGGCGACTACGTGAGCATCCAGGCGTATCTGCCCTATGGCAGCGAGGACAAGCTCGAGCGGCTGCGCGCCGCCGTGCGGGATGCCCATGGGGGCATGGCAGTCACGGCGGGCTACGGGCCACGCTTTTTGCACTCGACCGGCCAGCTCCACAAGGGCGGCCCCAACTCGGTCGTCGCGGTGCAGATCGTCGAGCGCTCGGCGCGAGCCTCGGTCGCCATTCCGGACAAGCCCTATGACTTCAACACCTTGATCGCCGCCCAGGCGATTGGCGACCACCAGAGCCTCGAATCCCACGGACGGCGCGTGCTGCGCGTCGCGCTCGACGATCTCGACGAGCTCATCTCGAACCTCTGAGCGACCATTCGCAAAGACCCCCGGCCGCTAGGGTCCCCCGGCGGGCCAGGTGCCCGCGCGCGTAGGGACGCGCCATTGCAACCACAACGCCTCGAGGAGAACACAGGAGGAGCGCGATGCAGCTCGGCATGGTGGGACTGGGACGGATGGGGGCCAACATGACCGTCCGGCTGTTGCAACGCGGCCACGACGTCGTCGGGTTCGACCTCGGCGAGGCAGCGCGCAAGCAGGTGGCGGACCAGGGCGCTCGCACCGCGGCCAGCCTCGAAGAGCTCGTCTCGCTCCTCGACGCGCCGCGTGCGATCTGGGTGATGGTGCCCGCCGGGAACCCGACCGATCAGAGCATCCGGGCGCTCGGCGAGTTGCTGTCGGCCGGGGACGTGGTGATCGACGGCGGCAACTCCAACTACAAGACGGCGGCCCCTTATGCCGAAGCGCTCGGGCGAAAGGGCGTCGGCTTCGTGGACGCCGGCACCTCCGGGGGCGTGTGGGGGCTCGAGAACGGCTACTGCTTGATGGTCGGTGGCGAAAAGGAGGCGGTCGAAAAAGTGGAGCCACTGCTCGTCGACCTCGCCCCTGAGGGCGGCTACGCCCACGTCGGGCCCGTCGGTGCCGGCCATTTCGTGAAGATGGTGCACAACGGCATCGAGTACGGCCTGATGCAGGCCTACGCCGAAGGTTTCGAGCTGATGGGTGCCGCCAAGGAATTCGACCTCGACCTGCACGAGATCGCCTCCATCTGGCGCTATGGCTCGGTCGTGCGGTCATGGCTGCTCGAACTCGCCGAGCTCGCGTTGCGAGAGGACTCCGGCTTCGAGACGATCGAGCCGTGGGTCGACGATTCGGGCGAGGGGCGCTGGACGGTCCAGGAGGCCGTCGAGCGCGGAGTCCCCGCCCCGGTGATGACCGAGTCCCTCTACCGGCGCTTTGAGTCCCGCGACAACGGCGACTTCGCCAACCGAATCCTTGCGGCCCTGCGCAACCAGTTCGGGGGGCATGCCGTCGAGCGCGCGCAGGCCAGTGGAGGCACCAAGTGAACCTCGCTCCCCCGCTCGACGACGCGCTGAAAGACGCCCTCGACCGGGCGGCGGACGAGATGCCGAGCGCCGCCCAGCGCCGTCCCGATCCCCTGGCGCTCGTGATCTTCGGCGCCTCGGGCGACCTCGCCTCCCGCAAGCTCCTGCCGGCCCTCGCCCGCCAGGCGCGCCTCGGCCACCTTCCCGACGGCTTCAGCGTCGTCGGTGTGGCGCGCTCGATCATGGGCGACGACGGCTTCAGGGACCTGTGCCGGGGCGTCGAGGGCGCCGAGGACAACCCGCGCTGGGACCAGTTCGCCGGGCGCTTCCGCTACGTGGCCGGTGACTACGGCGACCCGGCGACCTTTGAGCAGCTCGCATCGGTGCTCGCCGACGTCGACGTGACCTGCGGGACGGCGGGCAACCGCGTCTACTACCTCGCCACCAACCCCGACCTGTTCGGCACGGTCGCGAGGGGCCTCGCGGCCTTCAAGGCGAACGAGCCCGGATCGGGCGGCAGCTTCGCGCGCCTCGTCGTCGAGAAGCCCTTCGGCATCGACCTCGACAGCGCCCGGCAACTCGACCGCGAGCTGCACGAGTGCTTCCACGAGGAACAGATCTTCCGCATCGACCACTACATGGGCAAAGAGACCGTCCAGAACGTCTTGGCACTTCGCTTCGCGAATGCCATCTTCGAGCCGATCTGGAACCGCCGCTATGTCGACCACGTCCAGGTGACCGTGGCCGAAGAGCTCGGGGTCGAGCACCGCGGCAACTTCTACGAGCATGCCGGCGCGCTGCGCGACATTGTGCAGAACCACGTGATGCAGGTCCTGGCGCTCACCTTGATGGAGCCACCGGCGACGATGGAGGGCAACTCCATCCGCGACGAGAAGGTGAAGGTGCTGCGCTCGGTCGTGATCCCCGGGTCCGACCAGGAGGTGGACCGCGTCGTGCGCGCCCAGTACGTGCGCGGCAAGGCGAATGAGATCGAGCTTCCCGGCTACCGCGAGGAGGAGGGCGTCGACCCCGCCTCACTGACCGAGACCTACGTGGCGATGCAGCTCGCCGTCGACAACTGGCGCTGGGCCGGCGTGCCGATCTTCGTGCGCACCGGAAAGCGCCTGGTGCGCCGCGAGACCCAGGTGGTCATGGTCTTCCAGCGTCCCCCGCACCTCCCCTTCGCCGGCCAGCTGACCCGCGACCTGTCGACCGACGCGCTCGTGCTGCGGATCCAGCCCGACGAGGGCATCAGCCTCTGCTTCGGCGCCAAGGTGCCCGGGCCGAGCTTCACGGTGCGCACGGTCTCAATGGACTTCTCTTACAGCCAGGCCTTCCCCGGCGGGACGGCCGAGGCCTACGAGCGGCTGCTGCTCGACGCGATGACCGGTGACCCGATGCTGTTCATCCGCACCGATGAGGTTGAGCAAGCCTGGCACATCGTCGCCCCGATCCAGGACGCCTTCGCCGAAGGCGAGCCTCCCCTGGCCCGCTACCCCGTCGGGACCTGGGGCCCGATCGAAGCCGACCGTCTCATCGAGAGCTCCAACCGTCAGTGGCGCACCCCGTGAGCCTGCCCCCACTCACTCTCGTCGAGGATGTGCCGGACGCCTTCGCCGAACTCGCCGACGCCACCCGCAGACGCCAGGCCGCCCGACCATTGCGTCTCGCCTTCTCCGGCGGCAGCGCCGGGCGGGCCTGCCTGGACGCCATGACCGCCACCGAATTCGACTGGACCGGGGTCGACTTCTTCCTCGTCGACGAGCGGTGCGTGCCGCCGGACCACCCCGACTCCAACGCCCGTTCCCTCGCCGAGGGACTCGGGGATGCCCGCGCCCGCCTCGGCGGTTTCCACTTGATGTCGTGCGAGGCCGGCCCGGAGGCCTATGCCGCCGAGATCGCGGCGGCTGGCGGTGCCTTCGACCTCGTCCAGCTCGGCCTCGGTCCCGACGGCCACACGGCATCGCTCTTCCCCCACTCGGCGGCGCTCGAGGTCCCAAATGGCACGCTCGTAGCCCGCAACGAGGACCCGACCGGCAACAATCGCCACCCGCGCCTCACCTTGACCTACGACGCGATCTCCCGCGCCGCCCTCGTCGTCATGACCGTATTTGGCGCCGCCAAGCACGACGTCCTCGTCGCCCTGCATGAGGGGGCTGACCTGCCGGCTGCTCGCGTCGTTGCCCCGCGGCTCGTCGTGCTCGTCGACCGCGACGCCGCCGGTGCCCTGCCGACGGTGCCACTCCTCTCGCCCCTCGTCGATTGAGCGCGCCCGCGTGTCACGATGAGCAGACGATGACCAGTGAGCTCGAGCCGTCCGAGCAGGACCACACTGTCGCGCTCGTCGAGGAGCTGCTCGACGAGCTTGGCGTGCGCAAGAACCGCGACCTCGTCCGTCGCCTGGTGCTCTCGGCGCTGCGCCTCGCCGGCGACGAGACTGACCGGCTCGACTTAAAGATCGTCGGCACGGCGCTCGCCGAGATGGGCGACGGCTTTCGGATGTTCGCCCCCTACCACGACGTGCCCAAGCTCACGATCTTCGGCTCCGCCCGAGCCGCGCCGTCCGACCAGCTCTATGGCCTGGCGCGCGAGCTTGCCCGCAAGATGGCCGATGCCGGCTGGATGGTCGTCACCGGCGCCGGTCCAGGGATCATGGCCGCCGGCAACGAGGGCGCGGGGCCCGAGATGGCGATCGGCGTCAACATCCGCCTGCCCTTTGAGACCGAGCCGAACGCCTGGATTGCGAGCAACAAGAAGCTCGTCGACATGAAGTACTTCTTCACGCGAAAGCTCATGTTGATGAAGGAATCAACCGGCTTTGCGTGCCTCCCGGGCGGCTTTGGCACCCTTGATGAAGCCTTTGAGCTCCTCACGCTCGTCCAGACCGGCAAGGCCGAACCCGCTCCGATCGTCCTCGTCGATGTCGCCGGCGGCGAGTACTGGCGGGGATGGCAGCGCTTCGTCGTCGAGCAGGTCTACGGCCACAAGCTGGCGGACCCCGCCGACACCAACCTTTATCGCATCACCGACGACGTCGGCGAGGCGATCGAGGAGCTCCTTGCCTTCCACCGCAACTACCACTCGCGCCGCTTTGTGGGCGACCGGATGGTGATTCGGCTCCGCCATGCCCCGAGCGAGGAGGACGTGGCGCGGCTGTCGGCGGAGTTCGCCGATATCTGCTCGCCGCGAGGAATCTGGCGCACCGAGCCGCTCGCGGCTGAGCGCGCGAGCGATGACCAGCTCGAGCTGCCGCGCATCGCGCTCGAGTTCGACCGGGCGCACCACGGCCGTCTCCGCCAGCTGATCGCCGAGCTCAACCGCCTCGTGCCGAGCGAGGCCCCGACGGTGCCCCCGCCCGCGGGCGAGACCGGCACCTTCACCGGTGGCGAGGGTGAGACCGGCGACGGCGAGGAGAGCCCCGAGGCCTGAGCTGTTCGGCACTCTCAGCGCCCGTCACGCGACGAGCACAAGGCAGCTCCCGAGGGCCACCGGGGATCGGGGAGTCGCGCGGCACGTGATCAGTTGGCGAGCCGTGCAGTTCTGCGGACCTGGTCCGTCACCTCGCGCAGCGCGGTGCGCGAATTGGCCGGCACCTGCGAATCGTCGCGGTGGCGGCGGACCACAACTCGACCGGGGCCCGTGAGCCTTCGGTGTCTTGCAAACCTCATCTCGCGGGGATCTGTGCGGTCCAATCCTCCCCGTTGTGCAAAGACCCGGCCGGTGTGCTCGTTGTCGCGCGGCGCTGAGGGGGGACCGGTCGGGCCGAGCGCGCCTCGGCGCCAGCGCTCAGCGGATCGGCCGCACCCGGGCGAGCACGGCGGCGGCGGTGCGCACCCCTGAGGAGCGGCACACGCTCGCTGGCCGGGAGCCATCCAGGCTGCAGATCGCAGCCGAAAGGTAATTGGCGTCCGCGACGAAGCTGGCCGCTCCGAGCGCTCGGGACGATGCCGACATCGGCGCGCGGATCGCCTCGGCGATGGCGAGGAGGTTGGCGTTGTGCTCATCGAGCGCCCCGCTCCCGACGACCTCGGCGAGCGCGCTCGAGGTCCCGGCGACGACGTAGCGGTTCGCGAGGTCCAAGAAGGGGATGCCGGGCGCCGCCCAGCGACCCGCGCCAAATCGCGACGGGGTGTTCGTCGCCGGGTTGCCGGCGTAGGTCGAAAACAGCCGCTCCACCGCTGCTGGAACGTGCTGGAGCGGCTGGCCGAGGCGGTCGGCGGCCTCATAGGGGCGGAAAGAGACGTAGCGGCTCTGATAGGAGCTGTTGAGGAAGCTGAAGGTGGCGATGTCGCCGTCCTTCGCGCCAGATGCGGTGACGCGCAGGCCAGAAAAGCGTCCAAAGCGCGCCAGGGCGGCGATGATCGCGTAGCGATCGGCCGCGCAATAGGGGCAGTACTCCGCCCCCTCATAGACAAGGCGCGGCTTGTGGGCGCTGTGGAGCAGGGGCTGGCCGGCGGTGACGGCGAGCAGCGCCGGCTCCCCGTTCGTGCCGACCTCGTCGTAGACGGCGGCCGGGATCGTCGTGAGCGCCCGCACCCCCGCTTGGGGCGCGAGCGTCGGGTTGCGGTCGGCACCGGTGACGATGGGGCTCGAGGTGCTGGTGGAGCCCTCGAGCACGTGGATCGATACGAGGGCGAGCGCCACGACGACGGCGGCGGCGACCATCGTCCAGCCCGCCTGCCGGCTGCGGCGCAGCCTTGGGAGCGCCGCCGCCTTGGCCTCCCCGCCCTGGCGTGTCGCAGGCCTTCTGGCCGCGCCGAGACGGCGCGCGCCGCCGCGGGCCTTTCGATTCGACGCCATCGAACCTCGCTTCCCGCCACGCCCGCTTCAGCAATAGCCGAGCGCTCGGGCGCCTTCGCAGGGCCTTGTGTCACATTCGGCCCGGCGATCGCACGTGAGCGCTCCCGCGGGGCGGCGGGCTGGCGGGTCAGAATGAGGCTTGTGGTTGCCCTCGAGACCGCCGATGCGCCCATGGCGAGCGCGCCGTTGCTCGAGGTCTCCGGCCTGGTGGTCCGCTTTGGGTCGCTCGCCGTCTTGAATGGCGCGGCCCTCGAGCTCGAATCGGGCGAGATCCTCGGCCTCGTCGGGGAGAACGGCGCCGGCAAGTCGACGCTCGTGCGCTGCATCGCCGGCGACCTGCAGCCCGTGGCGGGCCGCGTCCGGATCGACGGCGTGGAAGTCACCGGCGACCCGGCAGGCGCCGCCCGGGCTGGGGTGACTGTGGTCTGGCAGGATCTCGCGCTCTGCGAGAACCTCGACGTCACCTCGAACCTGTTGCTCGGGCGCGAGGCGGGCTTCTTGTCGAGCTCTGACTCGCGCCGGCACCGGCGCGCCCGGGTGATGCTCGAGGCGTTGGACGTTGCATTGGATCCGACCACCCCCGTGCGGGCGCTGTCGGGTGGCCAGCGCCAGCTGCTCGCCATCGCCCGGGCGGTGTGCGGCCGGCCTCGCCTCCTCGTCCTCGACGAGCCCACGGCCGCGCTCGGCCTCGGGGAGTCCGCCGAAGTCGAGCGCCTCATCCGCAGCCTCGCCGCCGAGGGGACGGCGGTGTTGATGATCTCCCACGACCTCGGCCAGATGTTCCGTATCCCGGACCGTCTCGTCGTCATGCGCGGCGGGCGCCGGGTTGGCGAGGTGGACCCCGAGCGCGTCTATCCCGACGACGTGATCGCGCTGATGGGCGGTCGCGCGGTGAGCGGCACCGCCCGCCACCAGCTCAGCCGGCTCCAGCACCTCGTCGACGAGCTGACCACCGCAGACCGCTCCTCCAGCCTTACCTTGATCTGCTCAGCGCTCGGCGCGGCGCTCGGCGACGAGCGCCTCGCCATCCACCGCCTCGACGGCGGCACGCTGCGCTGCGCGGCCACCTTGGGGCTTGCACCTCCCGTGCTCGAGGCCTTCGCCGAGCTCGAGCTCGGCCCCGCCGGCGGCCCCGCCGGACTCGCCGCGGCGCGCGGCGAGCCGGTGATCGACGAGGACGCGCGCTCGAGCTTGAGCTGGGCACGCTTTGGCTGGCTCGCCAAGGCCGCCGGCGTCGAGAGCTCCTGGGCGGTGCCGATCATGGGCCCCGACGGGCCAAGCGGAGCGATCACGGTGCTGCGCGCCACGGCGGGCCGACCCGGGCGCGACGAGCTCGACCTCGTCACCTTGTATGCCGGCTACGCGGCCAGCGCCCTCGAGCGCGACCGGCTCTTTGGGGAGGTGACGTCTCGCAACCGCGTCCTTGAGACGATCCGCGAAGTGCTCGAGACCCTCGCCGGTCCAATCCCTGTCGCCGAGGGGCTGGCGATCGCGCTGCGGGCGCTTCAACAAGGACTCGGCGCCGAGGAGGTCGTGCTCGCCACGGGGCAGCGCGACGGCAGCGTGCTCGTGCGCAGCGCCACCTGCCTGCCCAGCGTCGAGCACGAGAAGCCGTTGACCGCGGCGCCATCGCGCGTGGTTGCCCTCGCCGCGGGCGCGCTCGAGGCGCCGGCGAGCGACGGCTCGGTGAACGTGAGCTTCGAGCACGACCAAGACGGCCATGGCCTTGTGCTGGTTTCGACGCGCTTTTCCGCCCCGGCGGGTCCCGGAGCGCTCGTGGCACGCCTTTCAGGCGAGGAGGTGCCAGAGACGGCGACCGCCTTGCTCGGCGACGCGGCGCACTGCCTGCGCCTCGCGCTCGAGCGCGAGGAGATCGGCATCGTCCAGCAAGAGGCCGAGGCGCTTCGGCGCTCGCGCCACATCCAGCGCGACTTTCTCTCGCGGCTGAGCCACGAGCTGCGCACGCCGCTCACCGCCATCCAGGGCTACGCCGAGACGCTGCTGCAGCCCGATATCGCCTGGGACGGCGAGTCGGTCGAGCGCTTCTTGAGCCGGATGGCCTCTGAGTCGGCGCGCCTCGGCCGGCTCGTCGAGCACCTGTTGGACTTCTCGGCGCTCGAGTCCGGGGTGCTCCGCCTGCAGCGGGACTGGTGCGACCTGTGCTTGATCCTCGACGCGGCGCGCGCCTGTCTTGCCCCCGAGTCCGCGGCGCGGGTGACGATCGCCGCCGAGGGCGACGTCCCGGCGATCTTCGCCGACCACGACCGCCTCGAGCAGGTCTTCGTGAACTTGATGGACAACGCCATGCGCCACAACCCGTCCGGCACCACCGTCGCCGTCACCCTCACCAGCGCGCGCGAGGAGGTCACGGTGTCGGTCTGCGACGACGGCACCGGCCTGCCGGACGCGGTGGCCCGGGCGCCCTTTGAGCCCGGGCGGCGCCACGGCTCCAAGGGCGCAGGGACCGGGCTCGGCCTGTCGATCGCCGGGGCGATTGTGGACGCGCACCAGGGCCGCATCGTTGCCACCTCGAGCCCGTCAGGTACCTGTTTTCGCATCACCTTGCCTATCGAGGCGAGCGCGCCCCATGGCGAGGAGGGCACCGATGGCTGAACGCGCCGCCGATGCCGTGCGGGCAACCCGGGCGCTGTTGATCGAGGACGACCCCAACATCGTCGACCTCATCCGCTCAAACCTGTCCGTGCGCGGCTTTGACACCGTCGTCTCGCCCGATGGCGAGCGCGCCTTGCAGCTGCTCGAGACCGAGGCGCCCGACATCGTGTTGTTGGACCTCACCCTGCCCGAGATCGACGGCTTCGAGCTGTGCCGGGAGCTCCGTGAGCGCTCAGCGGTCGGCATCATCGTCGTCTCGGCGCGCGGGGGCGAGCGTGACAAGGTGACGGCGCTCAACATGGGCGCGGACGACTACCTCACCAAGCCGTTCAGCATCGAAGAACTCCTCGCCCGCATCATGGCGACGCTGCGCCGGACCCGAGCGCCGAGCACCTCCACGCCGGTACGCCAGCTCATCACCGCCGGGGAGCTGGCGATCGACCTCGGCGCCCAGGTGGTGACGCGCGCGGGCGAGCCGGTGCACCTCACCCCCACCGAGTTCGCCTTGTTGCGCGAGCTCGCCACGAACCGGGGAAAGCTCCTCACCCACGCCCACCTGCTGCGGCGCGTCTGGGGCCCGGGGTATGCGACCGAGACCGAGTACGTACGGGTCTATGTGCGGCGCCTGCGCGCGAAGCTCGAGCCACCGGGCGCGGCGCCGCTCATCGTCACCCAGCCACGCTTTGGCTACTGCTTCGTGGCCGAGCGTGGCGAGCCAGTGTCGCCCGCTGACGCGGGCACCTGACCCACGGGCGCCCGTTCACAGATTGTTAACGAAGGACCAGAAATGTTCATGACGCCGTTCACCGCGCGCTTCCTACCCTCGATCACGCAACAGCTCAGGCTGGTGAGGTCGGTCGGGGGAGCCGCCTATGCCCCCCTTCTGGCCGAGCCAGCACCACCTGGACCCAAAGGGGGGTACCACATGAAGTTCCAGAAGGCAGCCCGTGCGGTCACGCCGCTCGCCCTGTCCGCCGGCATGATCGCGGCCGGAGCCGGGATGGCCGGCGCGAGCACCAAGACGCACACCGGCTCCGCGCCGGTCATCTCGGCCAGCTCGTTCAACCTCAGCTTCTCGGTGATGGCGAAGTTGAAGCCACTCGTGGCCAAGGGCAGCGGCAAGATCGCCGCCATCCTGCCCGACACGACGACCTCGGCCCGCTACACCGAGTTCGACGCCCCGTACCTGAAGGAGGCGTTCGCCAAGGCCGGCATGCCGGCCTCCGATGTCATTATCCAAAACGCCCAGGGCAGCGACGCCACCCAGTACGCGGACGCCCAGGCCGACATCACCCAGGGCGCAAAGGTCCTGCTCGTTGACCCGCTCGACTCGGGCGTCGGCGCCCGCATCGAGGCCTACGCAAAGAGCCACGGCGCCGCCGTGATCGACTACGACCGCCTCACCTTGGGCGGCAGCCGCAGCTACTACGTGAGCTTCAACAATGTCCAGGTTGGCCGCCTGATCGGCCACGGCTTCGTCTCCTGTGCGGCGGCGTGGGGCATCAAGCACCCCAACGCCCTTGTCATGCGCGGGGCCCCCACGGACAACAACGCGACCTTGTTCGCCCAGGGCTACATGTCGGTGCTCAACCCGCTGGTCAAGGCGCACAAGATCACCATTGTCGGCCAGCCGGCAGGGACCTGGACGCCTTCGGTCGCCCAGACCGAGTTCACCCAGCAGTTCACGGCGCACAAGAACATGAACAGCGCCGTGGTGCCGAATGACGAGAACGCGGCGCCGATCATCACCTGGCTGAAGAGCCAGCAGCACATCAAGCCGAGGACGTTCCCGATCACCGGCCAGGACGCCACGCTGGTCGGCCTGCAGAACATCCTCACCGGCTACCAGTGCGGCACCGCCTACAAGCCCATCTACCTCGAGGCCCAGGCCGCTGCCGCCCTCGGCATCTACCTGCGCGCCGGGGTCACCCCGCCCAAGTCCCTCGCCAACGGCACCACGATGGACACCCAAGAGCACAAGGCAGTGCCGTCGGTGCTGTTGACCCCCGAGTGGGTGACCACGAAGAACATGAAGGCGACGATCATCAAGGACCGGTTCGTCCCCGCCAAGCAGCTGTGCGCCGGCCCCTTCGCCAGGGCGTGCAAGGCTGCAGGCATCTGATCGTGATCCTTCGCAACCCCTCGGAGGTCTCCCTTTGACCACCGACGCCATGCAGGGTGCCCGGTCCGCTTCGGCGGCCCGGGCGCCCGGCGGCGCGTCCGCCCCGGCCACGCCGGTCAGCGAGCCGCTCTTGCAGCTGCGGGCCATCAACAAGAGCTTCGGCTCGGTGCGCGCCTTAAGCGACATCACCTTGGAGGTCCCTGCCGGCCAGGTCACCGCTCTCGTTGGTGACAACGGGGCGGGCAAGTCGACATTGATCAAGGCGATCGCGGGCATCGCGCCCCCCGACCACGGCGAGATGTACTGGAAGGGCAAACCCGTCCGGATCCACACGCCCCGCGACGCGAGCGCCCTCGGGATCGCGACCGTCTTCCAGGACCTCGCGCTGTGCGACAACCTCGACATCGTCCAGAACCTCTATTTGGGGCGCGAGAAGCTCCGGGTGCGCACCTTGGACGAGAACACGATGGAGCTCGGCGCCAAGCAGGCGCTCGCCGACCTCTCGGTCGTCACCGTCCGGTCGATCCGCCAGCTCGTGGCTTCCTTGTCCGGTGGCCAGCGCCAGGCCGTCGCGGTGGCCAAGGCGGTCATGGGCCATGCCGAGCTCGTGATCATGGACGAGCCCACCGCCGCCCTCGGCGTGACCCAGACCGCCCAGGTGCTCGCGCTCATCAAGCGCCTCGCCGAGCGTGGCATCGCCGTCCTCGTCATCAGCCACAACTTGCGCGACGTCTTCGAGGTCGCCGACCGGATCGCTGTGCTCTACCTCGGCCGGCTCGCCGGCGAGGGCCCAATCTCACAGTTCGACACCCAGAACACGGTCGAGATGATCACCACCGGCACCGCGACGCCCCGGAGCGCCGCCGACAGCGCTGCCCCGACGCCAAGCGACGCAAAGGACCACTGAGCGATGTCATCAACCCTTCGTCCCGGCGAGCCCACGCTCACCACTGCCGCCGCGGCCAGCGGCGGCGGCGCCAGCGAGGTGGTCGAGGAGCTCACCGCCTCCGACGCGCTCGTCGCCGAGACCTTTTCTGAGTACGTCGGCGGCTGGTGGAAGCGGGTGCGCGCTGGCCAGAGCGGGATCTTGCCGGTGCTCGCCGGACTCGTCCTGCTCGTCATCATCTTCCAGGTCCTGAACTCGAACTTCTTGACCGCGGCCAACCTGACGAACCTCATGACCCAGGGCGCGCCCTACATCCTGCTCGGGATGGCCGAGGTCTTCGTCTTGTTGCTCGGCGAGATCGACCTGTCGATCGGCTATGTGGCCGGCATCTCCGCCACGGTCACCTTGGAGCTCGCCGCCTATCCGAACCCCGAGCCGTGGTGGGTGGCGATTCTCGCCGGCCTCGCCGCGGCCGCCTTCTTGGGGCTCGTCCAAGGGACGCTCATCACCCGACTCGGCCTGCCCTCCTTCGTCGTCACCCTCGGTGGCCTGCTCGGCTTCGAGGGCCTGATGCTCTTCTTGCTCGAGAACAACTCGGTGGCGAGCGGCGGCACCGTCGGGATCACGAACAACATCCTCACCGACATCGTCAACGGCAACCTCGACCCGACGGTCGGCTGGATCACGATGATCGCCGTGGTGGCGATCGCCGGCTTGTTGTTCTGGCGCCGTGACTTCCTGCGCCGCCGCGCCGGGCTCGCGGCCCCGCCCGCCGTCCTCACCTACTTAAAGATCGCCGCCATGGCGGTCGCGGGCGTCATCGTGGTGTGGATCTGCAACACCAACCGCGGCCGCATCAGCGTGCTTGAGGGCGTGCCGTGGGTGGTCCCGATCGCGTTGGTCATCCTTGTCGGCTGGAGCTTCCTGCTCGGCCGCACCCGATATGGCCGCTACATCTATGCCATCGGCGGCAACGCCGAGGCAGCCCGTCGCGCCGGCATCAGCCTCGGGCGGATCCGCACGATCGCGTTCATCCTCACCTCGCTCACCGCCGGCGCGGCCGGCATCGTCTATGCCTCCCAGCTCGGCTCGATCTCGAACGGCATGGACGGTGGGACGCTCGTCCTCGACGCCGTCGCCGCCGCGGTGATCGGCGGCACGAGCCTGTTCGGCGGTCGCGGCAAAATGCTGCATGCCCTCGTCGGCGGGATCATCATCGCCGCCATCGCGAACGGCATGGGCTTGCTCGGCTTGTCGGCCGCGGCGCAGTACATGATCACCGCGCTGGTGCTGGTCGCCGCGGTGACCGTTGACGCGCTGAGCCGCAAGGGCGCCACCGCGACCCGCTGATCGTCGGCGCCGACGCTGCCCCCCCACCAGCCCCGCTAGGTGGCTGGCGCGGGGGCGTCCTGGCGCCCGAAGTCGTCCTCGAGGCGGATGATGTCGTCCTCCCCGAAGTACTCACCGTGCTGCACCTCGACAAAGACGAGGTCCGCGCTCGAGCGGTTGCCGATTCGGTGGCAGGTGCCGAGGGGAACGTCGACCGTGTCGCCGGCGCGCACCTCGGACTCGATCCCGTCGAGGACGACATAGCCCTCGCCGCGGACGATGAACCAGTGCTCGGAGCGCCTGAGGTGACGCTGATAGCTGAGGCGGCGCTCCGGTCGCACCACGATCTCTTTCACCTTGTGATCGGACGCGTCCTCCAAGACCGTGTAGCAGCCCCAGGGACGTTCGTCGTGCTCGCGCTCCATGGCCACATCATTGCGCGTCGTGACGAGGCGGCCAAACCTCCGCCGCGCGCTCAGCGCTCCAGGATTGCCAGCGCACGCACCAGCGCGTTGCGCACCCGCGAGACGCGCCGCTCAGCCTGTGGCCGCTCCCGGGCACCTCGGGCAAGCGCTTCGCGAAGGATCGCCATCGACAGCTCCTCGACGCGCTCGATCAGGGCCTCGAGCTCCCCGGCGAGCTCGGCGAGCTCAGGCGAGTAGTCGCGCTCGAGGCCCGCCTCCGCCCCACCCGCCAGGCGATCGTCCTCGCCCCGATCATCAGGATCTGGGGGTTCGGCGCGAAGCGGCACGAGCCAAGGTTAGCGCCGAGGTGCCGAAAGGCTCAGGTAAGGGCCACGCTGTTCGGCGCGAGCGGGGCCGGGAGCTCGCTTGATCGCGCAAGGTAGCGGTCGACACCGGCAGCGGCCGAGCGGCCCTCGGCGATCGCCCAGACGACGAGTGACTGGCCCCGCGCCGCGTCGCCGCAGGCGAAGACGCCCGGCACGCTCGTCATGTACTGCCCGTCGACTGCCAGGTTCCCGCGCTCGGTGCGCACACAGCCGAGCTCGTCGACGATGCCGTGGTGCTCTGGGCCAAGGAAGCCGAGCGCGAGCAGCACGAGATCACAGTCGAGCTCGAGCGAGCGCCCCTCGACCTTGCGCAACACCCGCCGGCCGTCCTCATCGACGAACGCGACCTCCTCGGCGCGAAGGCCGCGCACGGCGCCATGCTCATCAGCGACGAGCGCGCTCGTCGACAGTGAGTAACGGCGTTGGCCGCCCTCTTCGTGCGCGGCAGAGCTGCGCAAGATGACGGGCCAGGTCGGCCACGGGTTGTCCTCCGCCCGGCTGGCGGGCGGCTCGGGCAGGATCTCGAGCTGGTGCACTTCGAGGGCGCCCTGGCGGTGCACGGTGCCGAGGCAGTCCGCACCGGTATCGCCCCCGCCAATGATCACGACCCGCTTGCCGGCGGCGGTGATCGGCGCACGAGCGATCGTTCCCTCACTGGCGAGGTTGGCGCCGCGCAGGAACTCCATTGCGAAATGCACCCCGGCGAGGTCCCGGCCGGCCACGGGCAGGTCGCGGGGCCGAGTCGAGCCCGTGGCCAGGACGACGGCATCAAAGCCGGCCCGCAGCTCGGCCGTCGAAAACACGCTGGCGCCGCTCGCTGCCGCGCCCGCCACCGGGCCCTCGGGCGTGGCACCGACCGCCACGGCGGTGCGGAATTCGGTTCCCTCGGCGCGCATCTGCTCGATCCGCTGGTCGATGACGTGCTTTTCGAGTTTGAACTCCGGGACGCCGTAGCGGAGCAGGCCACCCGGGTGCTCGGCCCGCTCATAGACCACCACGTGATGCCCGGCGCGCGTCAGCTGCTGCGCGCAGGCCAGCCCCGCCGGTCCCGAACCGACGACGGCCACGGACTTGCCGGTCACGCCGCTCGCCAGCACCGGCTCAAGGCCACGGCCCCGCGTCCAGTCCGCGAGCTCGAGCTCGACCTGCTTGATCAGCACCGGATCGTCCCCGATTCCGAGCACGCAGCTGCCCTCACACGGCGCCGGGCACAGCCGGCCGGTGAACTCAGGGAAGTTATTCGTGGCGTGCAAGCGCTCCGAGGCGGCCGCGAAGCGATCACGGCGCACGAGGTCGTTCCACTCCGGGATCAGGTTCCCGAGCGGGCAGCCCTCGTGGCAAAAGGGGATGCCACAGTCCATGCAACGTGTCGCCTGGACCCGCAGCTTGTCGTGGGGGAAGGAGAGATAGACCTCGCGCCAGTCCTGTAGGCGCTCGGCGACCGGACGGCGCGTCGGGCCCTCCCGGTGGTATTTGAGAAAGCCGCGGGGATCAGCCATTGACCGCCGCCATGATCGCCTGCTCCACAGAGATACCCTTTTCCTTGGCCGATGCCATCGCCTCGAGTACCCGGCGGTAGTCGCGGGGCATCACTTTTGTGAACGACGCAAGCCCGCCCTCGCCCAGCTCGGCGATGCGATTGGCGAGCACTGAGCCGGTGAACGCGACGTGTCGGGCAAGAAGCCCGGCGATCAGTGCGAGGTCCTCGGCGTCAGGCACCTCGACATCGACGAGCGCCGGGTTGATCCGTCCGCTCAGCGCGCCCTTTGGGTCATAGAGGTAGGCGACGCCGCCCGACATGCCGGCGGCGAAGTTCCGCCCGATGCGCCCGAGCACGACGACCCGGCCGCCGGTCATGTACTCACAACCGTGATCGCCGACGCCCTCGACGACCGCCGTGGCGCCGGAGTTGCGCACGCAAAAGCGCTCGCCGACCACCCCGGAGACAAACAGCTCGCCGCCGGTCGCGCCGTAGGCGCAGACGTTTCCGGCGATCACGTTCTCCTCGGCGGCAAAGCGCGAGCCGACCGGCGGCCGCAGCACGACTCGGCCGCCCGACAGGCCCTTGGCCACGTAGTCGTTGGCGTCCCCCGCCAACACGAGTTCGACGCCGCGGGGCAAGAACGCGCCGAAGCTCTGGCCCGCCGAGCCCTCGAGGAGGATCCGGATCGTCGCGTCCGGCAGGCCATCGGGGCCATAGCGCCGGGTGACCTCCGAACCAAGCATCGTCGCCACGGTCCGGTTGACGTTGCGGATCTTGCCCTCGATCACGACGGGCTTCGCGTCCTCGAGGGCCGGGGTGGCCTGTTGGATGAGCCAGTTGTCGAGCGCCGCCTCGAGGCCATGGTCTTGGTCGCGCACCTTGCGGTAGGAGGAGGGATGGATCGAGTCATCGGGCGGCGCGAGCAGGGGCGCGAGATCGAGGCCCTCGGCCTTGTAGTGCCTGATCGCCGGGGCAAGCTCGAGGCTCTCCACGTGGCCGACTGCCTCGTCGATGCTGCGGTAGCCGAGCGCGGCGAGGTACTCGCGCACCTCCTCGGCAATGAAGGTGAAGAAATTCTCGATGAACTCGGGCTTTCCCGTGAAGCGCTTGCGCAACTCGGGGTTCTGGGTGGCGATGCCGACCGGGCAGGTGTCGAGGTGGCAAACCCGCATCATCACGCAACCCGAGACGACG
This sequence comes from Actinomycetes bacterium, assembly GCA_021809805.1. Lineage (GTDB taxonomy): Bacteria > Actinomycetota > Acidimicrobiia > Acidimicrobiales > Bog-793 > JAKABX01. The sequence continues at coordinate 7,456 of JAJZKA010000001.1, read as the reverse complement.
AGCGGCGCGCTCGCAAAGCCGAACTCCTCGGCGCCGAGCAACGCCGCGATCACGACGTCGCGCCCGGTCTTAAGCTGCCCGTCCACCTGGACCACGATCCGGTCGCGCAGGCCGTTGCGCAACAGCGTCTGCTGGGTCTCCGCGAGGCCGAGCTCCCAGGGCGTGCCGGCGTGCTTGAGCGAGGTGAGCGGTGCCGCGCCGGTCCCCCCGTCGTGGCCGGAGATGAGCACGACGTCGGCGTGCGCCTTGGCGACGCCGGCCGCCACCGTGCCGACGCCGACCTCAGAGACGAGCTTGACGTTGATGCGCGCCGAGGGGTTGGCGTTCTTTAAGTCGTGGATCAGCTGCGCGAGGTCCTCGATCGAGTAGATGTCGTGGTGCGGCGGCGGCGAGATCAGCCCCACACCGGGCGTCGAGTACCGGGTGGCTGCAATCCAGGGATAGACCTTGTTGCCGGGCAACTGGCCGCCCTCGCCGGGCTTTGCGCCCTGGGCCATCTTGATCTGGAGATCATCGGCGTTGACCAAATAGTGGCTCGTCACCCCAAAACGCCCTGAGGCCACCTGCTTGATGGCGCTGCGACGCGAGTCGCCGTTGGCGTCGGGCACGAAGCGATCGGGGTCCTCGCCCCCCTCGCCGGTATTCGACTTGCCGCCCAGGCGGTTCATCGCGATCGCGAGCGTCTCGTGCGCCTCGGCCGAGATCGAGCCGTATGACATCGCCCCGGTCGAGAACCGGGCGATGATCGCGCTCGCGGGCTCGACCTCCTCGAGGGGCACCGCCGGGCGCGGCGCGCCGGTCCCGGTGCGCAGGCCGATGAGCCCGCGCAAGGTGGCGAGCTGGCTGGACTGCTCGTCGACAAGGTGCGTGTACTCGCGAAAGACGTCCGCGCGCTTCGCGCGCGCGGCGTGCTGGAGCTTGAAGACCGTCTTCGGGTTGAAAAGGTGGTACTCGCCCTCGCGGCGCCACTGGTACTCCCCCCCGACCTCGAGCTCGCGATGCGCGTGCTCGCTCTCACGCGCCGTCCAGGCACTGGCGTGCCGCTTGATCACCTCGTCCGCCAAGACGTCGAGACCCACCCCGGACAGCTTGCTCGTCGTGCCGGAGAAATAGCGCTCGACGACGTCGCGGTCGAGCCCGACCGCCTCGAAGACTTGCGCGCCGGTGTAGGAGGCGATCGTCGAGATCCCCATTTTCGACATCACCTTCAAGACGCCCTTGGCGGCAGCCTTGACGTAGTTGCGGACCGCCTTGTGCTCGCTGATCCCCTCGATCTCGCCGCTGCGCACGAGGTCAGCGACGGACTCGAGGGCGAGGTAGGGGTTGACCGCCGCCGCCCCGTAGCCGATCAACAATGCCAGGTGGTGCACCTCGCGCACGTCCCCGGCCTCGACGACGAGTCCGACGCGCGTGCGCGCCCGGGCGCGCACGAGGTGGTGATGGACCGCCGACACCAGCAATAGCGAGGGGATCGGCGCCAGCTCAGGGCTCGAGTGGCGGTCCGAGAGCACGATCAGATTGGCGCCACCGTCGATCGCCGCAAGCACCTGCTCGCCGATGCGCTCGAGCGCGGCACCAAGCGCGGCGCCCCCGCCAGCGGCCTCGAAGACCCCGTCGATCGCGAAGGAGCAGAACGCCGGGTCTTCGCCGTGCTCGTTGACATAGATGAGCTTGCCGAGCTCGTGGTTGTCGAGCACGGGATAGGGCAGGGTGATCTGGCGACACGAGTGCGCTCCGGGTTCGAGCAGGTTCGCCTCGGGACCGATCGTCGCCGAAAGCGACGTGACCAGTTCCTCGCGGATGGCGTCGAGCGGCGGGTTCGTGACCTGCGCGAAGCGCTGGGTGAAGTAGTCAAAGAGCAGCCTCGGGCGATCAGATAACACGGCGATCGGCGTGTCGGATCCCATCGAGCCGATCGGTTCCTCGCCGTTTCGTGCCATGGGCGCGACGAGGACGCGCAGCTCCTCATTCGTCAGGCCAAAGAGGCGCTGGTGGCGCACGAGCGAGCCGTGCTGGGGCACGAGGATCTCCCGTGGCGGCAGGTCCTCGAGGCGCGTCACGCCGGCCTCCAGCCATTCGCCGTAGGGCTGTTCGGCAGCCAGGCTCGCCTTGATCTCCTCATCGGAGATGATCCGGCCCGCCTCGGTGTCGACCAGGAACATGCGCCCAGGCTGCAGCCGGCCCTTCTCCACGATCGAATCGGGCGCGAGGTCGAGCACACCGACCTCGGAGGCGAGAACGACGAGACCCTCCTCGCTCACCCAGTAGCGGGCGGGGCGCAAGCCATTGCGGTCGAGCACCGCCCCGATCAGCCGGCCGTCGGTGAAACAGACCGCTGCCGGCCCGTCCCAGGGCTCCATCAAACAACTGTGATAGGCGTAGAAGTCCCGCCGTGCCGCGTCCATCTCGGCGTGGTTCTCCCACGCCTCGGGGATCATCATCAAGACGGCGTGAGGCAGCGGACGACCGCCGAGGTGCAACAGCTCGAGCACCTGGTCAAAGGATGCCGAGTCGCTCTCGCCCTCGGACAAGATGGGCAACAGCCGTTCGATTCCGCCGGGGAACAGGTCGCTTTCGAGCAGCGCCTCGCGGGCCCGCATCCAGTTACGGTTCCCCGCCACCGTGTTGATCTCACCGTTGTGGGCGACGTAGCGATAGGGGTGCGCGAGCGGCCAGGACGGGAAGGTGTTGGTGGAAAAGCGCGAGTGCACAAGCGCCAGCGCGCTGGTGACGCGCTCGTCGGCGAGGTCGGGGAAGAAGTCGCGCAGCTGGTCGGTTGCAAGCATCCCCTTGTAGACGATCGTCCGGCACGACAGTGAGGGGAAGTAGGCGTCGATCTGGCTGTGCTCGACGCGCTTGCGCACCGCGTAAGCAAGGCGTTCGAGCTCCATGCCGGTCGCGCCGGCGGCCGACCCGGACGGGTCGGGGGCGAGGAAGCACTGCAAGAAGCGGGGCGCCACCTCGACGGCCGCCTGCCCGGCGCGCTCGAGCACCACAGGCACGTCACGCCAGGCGATGACGCGCAGCTGCTCGCCGGCCGCGATCTCCTCGATGCCGGCGCGCGTCGCCGCGAAGGCGTCCTCGTCGACGGGCAAGTAGACCATCCCCGCCGCGTAGCCACCGGCGTCGGGCAGATCCTCTCCCACGACCTCAGAAAAGAAACGGTGTGGCATCTGCAGCAAGATGCCTGCGCCGTCCCCGGTCTCGGGATCCGCGCCGAAGGCTCCGCGGTGCGCCAGGTTCTCGAGCGCTTGCAGCGCCAGGTCGACGATCTGGTGGCTCGGGCCCCGGCGGAGATCGGCGACGAAGGCGACACCGCAGGCGTCGTGCTCAAAGCGCGCGTCGTACAGACCGGTTCTTGGTGACAGCTGGGCCATCGCGTCCCTCTTTGGTCGTTGGGGCGCACGGGACGACGTTGGCCCGGCGAACAAGAGTTTACCCGGCGTTCATCGTGGCGGGCGAACCCGCCCCTTTTGGGCTCAGCCCGGATCGAGCGAGCGCACGTCCTGGTCGCTGACGTGCTCGGACCAGCCCTTTCCGTCCCAGTAGCGCCGCTCGTGGCGCCCGCTCGGGTCCCGATACCAACCTGCCGGCGGGAGCTCGGCCGGCGGCGGGTGCGAGCTCCCGAATCCGAAGCGGTCGGCGACGACCGGTTCGCCGGGCTCCTCTGGCACTGGCGGCACATCACGCGAACGGCGGCGCGGCCGGGTGGTGAAGAGCGCGATCGCGAAGACGACGAGGACGATCGGGAAGCAGAAGACGAGGAGCGACCAGGCCCATGGTGGCAGGCCCCAGGGGGCCACGCCGTAGCGGGCCCGGTGCTGGGCGGCCGCGCCATAGGCGAAGAACGCCAGCAGCACAATGATGACGAAGGCGATCGCAAGTACCGAGTCGCTCGTGCCTGTCAGCCCGAGCGATGCCGTCACCACGGTGATCGTACCCGCTGGCAGCCTCGTCGCTCCGCCGCCGCAGGACCCCCTACCATGACCTCGATGACGACGATGTCACCGACGCCCCCGGTCGCCCTCACGATCGCCGGGGTCGACTCCGGCGGCGGCGCCGGTATCGCCGCGGACCTGCGCACCTTTTCTGCCCACGGCGTCTTCGGCGCGCTCGCCATCACCGCCCTCACCGCCCAGAACACGACCGGCGTCCGGGGCACCGAGCTCGCCGAGCCGGGTTTCCTCGCCCTGCAGATCGACACCGTGCTCGGCGACCTCGGCGTCGCAGCGACCAAGACCGGGATGCTGGCGAGCGCCGAGCTCATCGCCGTGGTCACCGAGCAGGCCGCGAAGGGCGCGCTCGGCCCGCTGGTCGTCGACCCAGTGATGGTGGCCACCTCAGGCGCGCGTCTCGTCGCCGGCGACGCCATCGCCGCCTACCACCAGCTCATCGCCCATGCGAGCGTGGTGACCCCGAACCTGTCCGAGGCCGAGGCCCTGACGGGCCATCGAGTCCGCAGTCTCGAGGAGATGCGCACGGCAGCGCGTGAGGTCGTCGCTCTCGGAGCGCAATGCTGCCTGGTAAAAGGTGGCCATCTCGTCGGCGATCAGGCCATCGATCTCTGCTTTGACGGCACCGACGAGACGGTGCTGTCCTCCCCGCGAATCCACAGCGAGAACGTGCACGGCACCGGGTGCACGCTTTCTGCGGCCATTGCCGCCAATCTCGCGCTCGGTCTCGGCCTCCTCGATGCCATCAATCGCGCCAAGACCTACGTCGCGGTCGCGATCGAGCGAGCCGCTGCCTGGCGGCTCGGGGCAGGGCCGGGGCCCCTCGATCACTTCGGCCCGCTGCCTCCGAGCGTGCTCGGCACCTGAGCCCACCTCAACAAGCATCTGCCTCGAGGCGTGCCGGGGCACCGAAAGCGACGAGCGCCTCGGGGATCGCAACCGCTCCGTGCTCGTCCTGGAAGCTTTCCAGTAGTGCGATCAGCCAACGGGCGGTCATCGCCGTGCCGTTCAGCGTGTGTGGGTAACGGAGCTCTTTGCCCTCGCGCACCCGCGTCCCGAGGCGGCGCGACTGGTAGTCGGTCGTGTTCGAGCACGAGCTGATCTCGCGGTAGCGCTCCTGGCTCGGGATCCACGCCTCGATGTCGTACTTCTTGGCGGCGGGCGCCCCGAGATCGCCGGCGGCGATGTTCACGACCCGGTAGGTGAGCCCAAGCTCGAATGCCAGGCGCTCTTCGATGGCGAGCAGTGCCTCGTGCTCTTCACGCGAGCGCTCCGGGAGCGTCCAGACAAACATCTCGACCTTGTCGAACTGGTGCACCCGGAAGACCCCGCGGGTGTCTCGCCCCGCCGCCCCGGCTTCGCGCCGAAAATTCGTGGAGTAGCCCGCGTAGCGCAATGGGAGATCCTCGCTGATGAGGATCTCACCTTGGTGGTACCCGGCGAGCGCCACCTCGGAAGTCCCCGTGAGATAGAGCCCGTCGGGCTCGACCCGGTACAGGTTCGACTCCTCAGTCGGCAGAAAGCCGGTGCCGTACATCGCCTCCTCGCGCACGAGCACGGGGGGCAGCATCGGCACGAAGCCGGCGCGCACCACCCGGTCGAGCGCCATCCGGTAGAGCGCCAGTTCGACGAGCGCCACCGCCCCGACCCGGTAGGCAAAGCGCGAACCGGAAAGGCGTGCCCCGCGCTCGACGTCAAAGCCACCAAGTGCCAGGTGGTCCCGCACGGAAAAGGCAAACGAGGGGCGCTCGCCGACGAGGCGGAGCACCGTCCCTTCGTCCTCGCCCCCATCGGGCACCGAGGCATCGGGGGGATTCGGCACCAGGCCGAGGAGTCGGTCCCGCTCGGCTCGGCGTTGCTCGAGCTCCGCTTCAGCGACGCGCAGCTGCGCTTTCACCTCGGCGAGCCCTGCAAGCTGGGCAGCGTCCGGCTTGCCCTTCAGCTTCGTCATCGCCCGCAGCCCCTCGACCGCCGACGTCGCCTGGCGCCAGGCCTCGTCGGCCGCGAGCAGCGCGTCGAAGGACGCAGCGCCACCTTTTCGTGCGACGGCGGCCCGGAACGCGCCGGGGTCCTGGCGCGCGGCGCGAACGTCGATCAGCGCCGGCCCCCTTTTCGCCGATTACGCGAAGGTGGGCGACTGACGCCGTTGCGCCCTGTGGGACCGCGCGCGCCAGCAGCCGCGTGCGCGCCGTTTTCCACGCGGGCAGGCGGCAGATCCTCACCGACTGCTTGGGGGCGCGCCGGCGCACCACTCGGGCGCAGCCGACCCTGGCCGGCACCTTGGCGAGCCACCCGATCACGCACGGGACGCTGGATGCCGCCCTCGGGGGTGAGGATACCCGCCGCAATGTCGGCCGGGCTGAGCAAGAGGCGGTCCCCGCCGCGCTGGGCCAGGCGCTCGCGCACCGTCCGCCAACGCGGCTCGCGCTCTTTCATCATCGACACCAGCGGCGAGGCGATGAAGATCGAGGAGTAGGCCCCGCTCGTCAACCCGATCAAAAGGGCGAAACCGAAGTACTCGAGCGTCGTGGCACCAAGGATCTCCGCGCCAAGAATCAACACGGCGAGGATCGGCAAGATGGCGACGAGTGAGGTATTGATCGAGCGCGCCAGCGTCTGGTTCATTGACAAGTTCACGAGGTCGGAGATCGTCAACTTGTTGCTCGGACCGAGCTGGCGCACGTTGTCTCGGACACGGTCGAAGACGACGATCGTGTCGTAGAGGGAGTATCCGAGGATCGTCAACACCGCGACGACCGTGTCCGGGCTGACCTCGAGGCCACTCAGGGAGTAAATGCCGATGACGACGAGGACGTCATGGGCCACGGCGATGATCGCCGCCAGCGCCATGCGCCACTCGAAGAAGATCGAGATGTAGATCGCGACCAGGATGAAGAAGACGATCAGCGCCTCGATCGCCTTCTTGGTGATTTCAGTGCCCCAGGACGGGCCGATCGAGGTGATGCTCACCGACTCCGCGCCGGTGTGCGTCAACTTGCCAAGTGCCGTTGCGACCTCGTCTTGAAGCTTGTTCGTCGCCGCCGCACTCCCCGAGGTGGCGAGCTTGGCCGAGACCTGGATGGTGGCGTTCGAGCCCAAGCCGAGCTCGGTGATCGTCGCACCACCGAGGCCGTAGGGGGTCACCGCGTTACGAGCGTCGTTGACGGCGGTGGTCGAAGTACCGTGCAGGGTCTTCGCTGGCACGGTCCATGAGGTCCCGCCCACGAAGTCGATGCTCAGATTGAGGCCCCGCACGCCGAGCGAGATCACCCCGGCCAGCAGAATGATCCCCGAGATCGTGAACCACACCCGGCGCCGGCGCACGAAGTCGAAGTGCGTACGACCGAGGTAGAGGCGGCGGAAGGCCGACAGATGGCGGTCGGCGGGCGTGCGCCCGTCGTCGAGGGTCGCGAGAGGCTCCTCGGTGCGTTCCTCTGACGTCCCAAGAGCGGCCGGTGCTGGCGATCGGCGTGGGCGCAGCGCGGGACCTGCGAGGGCTGGCG
>JAJZKA010000041.1 GCA_021809805.1 Actinomycetes bacterium | reverse complement strand
CCGCCGCTGCTGCGGCCGCACCGAGGGTGGCGAGCGCGCCGGCCACGGCGATGCGGCGCCGGCCACGCCGGGGCGGTCGCAGCGCGCGCACCGCCTCACCGAGTCCAGTCGTCGGACGGGGCGGGGGATCGTAAAGGCGGTAGGGAGCGAGGCGCTCGATCGGTCGGGTGCCGGGCACCTCGCCCGGCCGCAGCCCGTCCACCGGCCGCGTCATCGTGGCGAACTGAGCGCGCTTGGGCTTTGCCCGGTGGTCCACCCACGCGAGCACGAGCGCGATGCCAATGAAGGGTGAGCCGCAGTACAAGGGCCAGGGCCAGAAGCTGAGGCCGAGCCCGTCGATGACGACCCCGAGCGCACCGATGCAGGCGGGAAGGGCGCTTCGGGGCAGGAAGAACAGCTCGCGCGCGCCCGGCCGCCGGCTGGTGGCGATCGCGATCGCGAGGGCGAAGAGTTCGATGATGCCGAATGCGGTGCCGTAGAGCGCGAGCTCGATACCGGTCCCGCCAAAGCCGCGCAATACGAGCACAAGAGCGCCGTTAAGCAGCCCCCAGCACACCAGCACGACCGGGGCGGTGACCTTCATTCGCCGTTGTCCTCTTCCTCGCCGGCCCGCGTAGGTGCGAGAACCATCTCCTGGGCGCGGCCCCCCGCAGACTCAACGGCGGCGAGCTGGGCCCGCTCGCGCAGGTCGAGCAGCGGCGCCGGACTCGTGACGTAGGGAGGGGGAGAGGAGAAGTTGAGCGGCGGTGGCGGAGAGCTCGTCGCCCACTCCAAGGTGAAGGCGCTCCAAGGATTCGCACCGGCCCGTTCACCGTGGCGCAGACTCTTCGCGATGTTGAGCGCCAGCACGATCATCGAGATCCCGAGAATGCCGGCGCCGATGCTCGAGATGAAGTTGGTCGTCGTCAGGCCGGCCGTGGGCGGGTAGGTCTCGACGCGCCTCGGCATGCCGAAAAAGCCTGAGAAGAACATCGGAATGAAGGTGACGTTGGTGCCGATCACCATCAGCCAAAAGTGCGTCTTGCCGAGGCGTTCGTCGAGCAGGCGCCCGGTGGCTTTCGGGAACCAATAGTAAAAGCCGGCGAAGAAGCCGAACACGCTGCCGCCAAAGAGCGTGTAGTGGAAGTGGGCGACGACGAAGTAGCTGTCGTGAAGCATGTAGTCGAGCGTCGGGGAGGCGAGCATGACCCCGGTCGCCCCGCCGATGAAGAACTGCGGCAGGAACGCGATCGCGAACAGCAGCGGGGTCTTGTAGACGAGCCTGCCGCCGACGAGGGTCGAGATGATGCTGAAGTACTCAAGGCCCGCCGGCACGATGAGGAAGATGGAGACCACCGAGAAGTAGTCGTTGGGGATCTGGCCCGTCGTGAACATGTGGTGGCCCCAGACCGCCATCGAGCCGGTCGAGAAGGCCAAGAGCGCGATGACCGTCCATTTGTAGCCCGAGTTGCGCCGGCCGCTGAAGGTAGCGACCACGTCCAAGATGGCGCCGACGAAGGGAAAGAACATCACGTAGACGACCGGATGGCCGTAGAACCAAAAGACGTCTTGGTAGGCGATGTTGAAGGTGTTCGACGCCGTGACGCCGGGCTGGAAGCGGGCAACGGCCAGCATCGACATTGCCGCCAACAAGGCCGGGAACGAGGCGATCACCATCAAGGTCGTCCCCACCATCGACCAGGTGAACAGCGGCATGCGCATCAAGGACATCCCCTTGGTTCGCAGTCGCATCACCGTCCACAAGATGCTGCCACCGATGATGAGCTGGCCAAGGCCGGCGAGGAAGGTCCCGGCGATCCACAGATCCATCCCCTTGCCCGGGCTGTACTCGCTCCCCGACAACGGCACGTAGGCGAACCACCCGGCGTCGGCAGCGCCGTGGGAGGTGAGGAAGCCACTGACCATTCCGAGCGCGCCAAAGAGGTAGAGGTAGAAGCAGAACAGGAGCAGGCGGGGCGCGGCAATCGTCGGCGAGCCGATCTGCAGCGGCACGAGGTAGATGCCGAGCCCGAGCGCAAAGGGTGTGATCGCGAGGAAGATCATCCCCGAGCCGTGCATCGTGAAGAACTCGCTGTAGACATGAGGCGAGAGGATCGACATCCCCGGGAGCGCGAGCTGCGAGCGCATCGTGAGCGCCATGGCACCGAAGACGAAGAAGAAGACGAGCGCGGTGCTGAGGATGAGGAGCGCGATCCGTTTGTGGTCGGTCGTGAGCAGCCAGCCCGCGATGCCCTGGCGAGGAAGGGGCAGGGTCGAAACGCTGGCGGGAACGGTCGTCACGGTGGGCCCCTTAGGCGGCGGAGCGGACAGCTGCACGTTGCGTGTGCAGCCACGAGTCGAATGCCTGCGCGCTGACCGCCTTTACCCGGAAGTCCATCCGGTAATGGAAGACTCCGCAGAAGACCGAGCATCGGCCAACCCAGTTGCCGGGGTGGGTCACCTTTACGTCAAAGCTATTGGTGTGGTGCGGGAACGCCTCAATCTTGAAGCGGAAGTAGGGCACCCAGAACTCATGCACGACGTCGTTTGACGTGAGGTTGATTCGCACGTTCTTCCCGACGGGGAGCATCAAGGTGGGATCCTGGGACTTCGTCAGGCATGTGCCGGTAACGGTGACCGGGGTGTGCTTGTAGTGGAAGCTCCAGCACCACTGGAAGCCGACGACTTTGACCGAGAGCTGCGGCTTGCCGAGCCCGCTGCGCTCCTGGCCGTTCACGTGGGCGACAAAGATCGACAGCCCGAGAGCGATGATCACGAGCGCCACGACATAGAGCGGCTCGGCGACAGGATGCTTGGCCACCTTGGAAGGCTCGTGCCCGCGTCCTGCCCGATAGCGGATCACGGTGAAGGCGACGATGGCGCAGATGATCACCATCACGGCGATGGCGATCGGGACCTCCACGCCGAACACCTCGTTGAAGTCGTGGCGGAAGTTCATCGCTCAGCCATTCGATATGTGGCGTTCTCACGGGCTGCCACCACGCGGCCTGAGAGACGGGCGCCCCCAGGTGGGACAGCGACCGCCTACCCTTCGTTGCAATTAGGCAAACGACCAGGGGGCGCCTGCGTGCCAAGCTGGCGCGGTGGCCAGCATTCTCGACCTGCTCACGCGCGGGCCGACCGTTTCGGTCGAGCTGTGGCCGCCACGTACGCCCGAGGCGACCGAGCGACTGCGCCAAGCGATGGACGAGCTCTCACAGCTGCGCCCCGCGTTCGCATCGATCACCTACGGGGCAGGCGGTTCCACGCGCGGGCGGACGCACGATCTCGTGCTCGAGCTGCACGTCAACGGCACCATCGTGCCCATGGCCCATCTCACCTGCGTGGCGCATGCCCGCAGTGAGCTCGAGGAGATCCTCGAGCGCTATCGCGCCGCGGGGATCGAGAACCTCCTCGCCTTGCGGGGGGACCTTCCGGCCGCTGCAGCCGAGGCTCGTGATGGCGAGCTCGTGCACGCCATCGAGCTCGTCCAGCTGGCCAAGGCGCGCGGCGGCTTCTGCGTGGCGGTGGCCGCGCACCCTCATGGCCACCCCGAGGCAACCGATTCGGCAACCGATCTCGATCACCTCGCCGCCAAGCTCGAGGTGGCAGATCTCGGGATCACCCAGTTCCTCTACAGCGCCGATGAGTACCTGCGGCTACGGGACGCCCTTGCCAAGCGGGGGGTCGACCGTCCGCTGCTCGCCGGGGTTATGCCGATCACCGGGCCCCGCACGCTCACGCGCATGGCCGAGTTGTGCGGCGTGCCAGTGCCCGACGCGCTGGCGCGCGAGGTGGCGGTGGCCGGTGAGGATCTTGCGGCTGTGCGCGAGATTGGCGTGGAAATTGCCACGGAGCTGTGCGGCCGCCTGCTCGCTGAAGGGGCAGGTGGTCTGCACTTCTACACGATGAACCAGATCGCTGCGACCGCCGAGATCTGCAGCCGCCTCGGCCTTAACGCCCCGAACTGAGCGCCCGTGCCCTTCGCGAGACACCGGATTGATGTGATGTGCCACCTCCGGGACCAGGGCGAGACTGCCACGCTCCAAAGGTCGCTCAAGTCGCGAGCGCTGTGGGACGACGCGCGTCCCGGGCCTCGCGCTTTGCGCCTGAGGCAGGTGAGCAGGGCCGTTTGCGCGCCCACGGCGTGGGGGTAGCGCCCTTGCGGCGTCGGTGCTCGTGCGCCGCGAGGAGGGCGCGTGGTCGGCCACATCGCGAAGTGGGTGGACAACCGACTCGCGTTCTCGCGCTCGGGGCGCAAGATGATCGACTACATCTTCCCCGAGCAGTGGTCGTTTCTGCTCGGAGAGATCGCCGCCTACGCCTTCATCGTGCTTCTCGTCACCGGAATTTTCTTGACGTTCTTCTTCGTCCCCGGCTCGGCGACCGTCATCTATCACGGTTCGTACGCGCCGCTGCACAATCAACCGATGTCCGAGGCCTATCGTTCGGTGCTGGATCTGTCCTTCAACATCCGCGGAGGTTTGCTCTGCCGACAGGCGCACCACTGGGCGGCACTCATCTTCATCGGGGCGATCGTCGTGCACATGGGTCGCGTCTATTTCACAGGCGCCTTCCGGCGACCCCGCGAGCTGAATTGGATGGTCGGCGCGACGTTGCTCTTGCTGGCCATCATGAACGGCTATCTCGGCTACTCGCTTCCGGGTGACCTCGCGTCAGGCCAGGGCATCCGGATCGGCTACTCGATCCTCGAATCGATCCCCTTCGTGGGAAGCTACCTCGCCGAGTTCCTCTTCCACGGCCAGTTCCCCGGGTCGGGCATCTACGTGGAGCGATTCTTCATCCTCCACGTCCTGATCCTGCCGCTTGCCATCATGGGGCTCCTCGGCGTGCACATCTTGATGATCATCAGGCCGCACCACACCCAGTTCAAGGACTCTGATAAACGCGGGGATAACGTCGTTGGTTCGCCGATGTTCCCGTCGTACGCGGCCAAGAGCACCGGGCTGTTCTTCATGGTGTTCTCGGTGATCCTCGGCCTGGCGGCGGTGGTGCAGATCAACCCGATCTGGCAGTTCGGGCCCTACCTCCCCTTCCGGGCGACGGATGCGAGCCAGCCGGACTTTTACGCCGGCTGGCTGGAGGGGGCGCTGCGACTCTGGCCGAACTGGGAGATCAACCTGCCGGGCCACATGGTGCCCGAGCAGTTCTTCCCCGCGGTCTTGTTCCCGGCGGTGACCTGGATCGGCCTGTATCTGGTGCCTTTCGCCGACCGCTTTCTCACTGGCGACAAGCGCGAGCATCATCTCCTCGCACGACCCCGCGAACATCCGGGTCGGACCGCGTTCGGGGTCGCGATGTTCACCTTCTACGCCGTGCTGTTCATGGCCGGTGGTGATGATGTGCTCGCGCACTACTTCGGCATCGGTGCGCACGAAATCGTCTGGCTCCTCCGGGTGACCGTGTTCGTCGCGCCGCTCCTCGCCTACGCCGTCACTTGGAGGATCTGCCACGAGCTCGGGCGCGTCCCGATCGCCACCGCGTCGCAGCGCTACGTGGTGGCGGTGCGCCAGGCCGACCGCTCGGTCGCGCTGCACGAGCTGCCGAGAGAGATCGAAGAGCCCGAGCCTGAACCGGTCGAGCTCGGCTGAGCGAGGCATTTTTCGCGCTCGATCTGACCGCGACGGTGATGGAGGGATAGCCTGCCGCCGATGACGAAAAGCGCCTCTACCCCAGCGCCGGTGCAGGTCACCGTCACCGGCGCAGCCGGCCAGATCGGCTACTCACTCCTCTTCCGCATCGCCTCGGGGCAGCTCCTCGGGCCGAACCAGCCCGTGGTGCTCCGCCTGCTCGAGATTGAGCCAGCGATGAAGGCGCTCCAGGGCGTCGTGATGGAGCTCGACGACTGCGCCTTTCCCTTGCTCGCCGACGTCGTGACGACCTCGGAGCTGAAGACCGCCTTCGACGGCACCTCCTATGCCCTCCTCGTGGGCTCGGTGCCGCGCAAGGCCGGCATGGAGCGCAAGGACTTGCTCGGCATCAATGGCGGGATCTTCAAGCCCCAGGGCCAGGCGATCGCCGCGCACGCCGCCTCGGACGTGCGGATCCTCGTCGTGGGTAACCCGTGCAACACGAACTGCCTCATCGCCCGGTCGAACGCCCCCGAGATCGATGCAGAGCGCTGGTTCGCGATGACGCGACTCGATGAGAACCGGGCGAAGTCCCAGCTTGCCCGGCGTGCTGGCGTGCCGGTGCGCTCGGTGAGCAACCTCGCGATCTGGGGGAACCACTCCTCGACCCAGTTCCCTGACGCCTGGAATGCCCGCATCGGGGGCGAGCCGGCCGCGAGCGTCATCGGTGATGAGGAGTGGCTGCGTGGCGACTTTCTCACCACGGTGCAACAGCGCGGCGCGGCGATCATCGCCGCTCGCGGTGCCTCCTCGGCCGCCTCCGCGGCGTCGGCGGCGATCGACTCGTTCGTCTCGGCGATCAACCCGACCGCCGAGGGGGACTGGACCTCCCTCGCGGTGGTCTCCCACGGTGAGTACGGCGTGCCCGAGGGCCTGCAGTTCGGCTTCCCCGTGCGCGTCGACGCCTCGGGCTCTTGGCAGGTCGTGCAGGGCATCGACCACGGAGAGTTCGCCCGCCAGCGCATCACGGCGACGACCGAGGAGCTGTTGGCGGAGAAGGCGGACGTCGCCGATCTGCTTGGCGGCTAGGCGATGGGGGCCATGGGCGCGCCCGGCGCGCGCCGCTGCTAGCCCGTGGCGTGCGGCGAGGCCAGCGCCAGGTGGTGCAGCGGGTGGGCCATCAGGTAGTCGGCGAGCTTGCGCACCACCGGAGCGGCCGCATCGGCGCCGTAGCCGGCCTGATCGATCTCCACGCAAAAGGCGTAGCGCGCGGGCTGGCCCTTCGGGCCGCCGAAGGCGACGAACCAGCTGACCGGCTGGCCCGCATGGGTGATCGTCGCGGTGCCGGTCTTGCCGGCGAGGTTCCACTTCGCGAAGTTGAAGCCCTGGAAGTCGGCGTAGGCCGTCCCGATCGAACTCGTCAGCGCACCTTGGAAGCCGGCGAGCATCGCCTGGTCGACGGCCGGCGGCAGTGAGACGTGACCCGTCACCTTCGGGGCGATCCGCCGGATCACCTTGCCGCTCGGGGTCTCGAGGGCGGCGCCGATCTGGGGCGCGTAGCGGGTCCCGCCGTTCGCGAACGTGGCGTACGCGTTGGCCATCTCGAGCGGGGTGACGAGCGTCTCGCCTTGGCCGAAGGCGAGCTCGACGTTGTCGCCGACATACCAGCTCGCGGGAGCAAAGACCGAGGGCGCTGCGGCGTGCAGCGAGCGCCGCAGCGCCAGGCTGTCGACCTGACCGTTGTCGACGTTGGGGAGGTCGATGCCGCTCGGCACGCCCATGCCATAGGCGTGGGCAGCGTTCTGGATCGGCGTCGGGCCATAGCGCGATTGTTGCTGGTAGAAGAGCTCGCCGAGGTTGTAGAAGAAGACGTCGCTCGAGTACGACAGCGCCGAGGAGATGTTAAAGGTCCCGCCGCTGTCGCCCGGGGCGTCGGTGAGCACCTGTCCGGTGGGCAAGGTGAAATACCCGGGGTCGTGGTAGGTGAACCCGGGCGAGATCAGGCCATTGTCGAGCGCAGCGGTCGCCGTGGCGAGCTTGAAGATCGAGCCGGGCTCCTCGGCGCCGACGACCGCGTAGTTGTTGAGCGGGCTACCGAGCTCGCTGACGAGGTGCGTGTAGGTGGCCTGGGAGATCGCGGGGACCCAGTCGTTGTTGTTGTAGGTCGGAGACGACGCCATCGCCAAGACGGCGCCGTTTTGCGGGTCGATGACCACTCCGGCGCCCCACGGGGCGGGGACGACGCCGCTCGAGGTGGTGCCGGCGCGAAGTGCGGTGAGCTCATTCGCAAGGTCGGCCTGCAGCTGGGTGTCGAGGCGGGCGCTGAGGTGGGTGACGAGGGTGTCGCCCGGGCGTGGGGGCCGGACCGACACGGTCTTTACGGCGGTACCGGCGGCAGTCACCTGCTCGGTCTTCTGGCCGAGGTGGCCCTGGAGCTGGTGGTCGTAGTACTGCTCGAGCCCAGACTGGCCGACGATCGCGTTGGGGCCGTAGCCGTAGCGCTGGTCGGCCTTGAGCTCGCTGGCGTTGATGGGGCCGACGTAGCCGATTACCTGGGCCGCGACGCCACCTGCGGGGTAGCGCCGCTCGTAGGTGGTCCTCACCTGCACACCGGCGAATGCGCGGGGATGCTCACTGATCTCGACGAGGGCGGCCGGTGGGGGGTTCGTGGCGAGCGGGACCGCCTGGTATGAGTAGTACTGGTTGCTCGCCAGCTCGCTGCGCAGCCCGCTCATGCTCACGCCGAGCAGCGCCGACAGCCGGCCCAGCGTCCCGGGGTGGGCGAGCGCCGACTGCCGGCTCATCGCGACCTCCTCAACCGAGACATCGGTGGCAAGCGGCGCCCCGCCGCGGGCCTCGATCGTCCCCCGCGGCGCGCTCTCGGTGATCACCCGCTGGGAGAGGGCAACCGCTGCGCTCGCGTAGCGGCGGCGGTGAATCACCTGGATCGACCAGAGCCGGACCGCAAGGAGCGAGAAAAGGCCCACCACCACCATTCCCGCCGCCCGTGTCCTCAGCGAGAAGCGGGCCATCGGCGGCCCCTGCTCCTTCTGGCGGCGGGCCGGGGCGAAGATGCGGCGACGTGGCCCCAATGCGGCGCGCCTTCTCAGGCCGCGGCGTGGCGCAACGAGGCGTGACCGGCGGGTGAGGCGGTGGGGGGCACCGCGCCACGCTGCCGCCACCCCATGGTTCGTTCAAAGAGGTAGAACGCGTGGGTGCATCGGTACGCGCCTATTGACCTGCGTCGCCTGGCGATCTTCCTCGCTGTCGTCGACGAGGGTGGCTTCACCGCGGCGGGGGACGCGCTCGATGTGACCCAGCCGTCGATCTCCCAGGCGATCCGCGAGCTCGAGGCTGCGCTCGGCGCGGCGCTCTTTTTCCGCATCGGGCGGGCGGTCCGCCTCACCCCGGCGGGCGAGGCGCTCGTGCTGCCGGCGCGCCAGGCGTTCGCGACCATTTCGCGGGCGAGCTCGGCAGTGCGCGAGGTTGCCGGCCTGTCGACGGGCCGCCTCGAGATCGCCTGCCTTCCCACGCTCGCGGCGGCGCCGCTGGCGCCGATCATCGGGGCGTTCTGCCGCGCCCATCCCGGCGTGGCGATCACTTTGACCAACGCCGAGCACGGCGCGCAGCTCGTGAGCCTCGTGCGCGCGGGGCGCTGCGAGCTCGGACTCACCGAGGCCCGTGCCGCAGAGGACCTCTGCGTCGTCCCGCTCGGGGTTCAAGACCTCCTCGTCGTGCTGCCGCCCGGATCGCCGGTGAAGCACCCCTACCCTCTCGACGAGCTCGCCCGCCAGCCCCTCGTTGCGGCACCGAAGGGGAGCTCGAGCCGAGACCTGCTCGACGAGGCGCTGGAGGCGCGCGGCGTGACCCCCCACTTCGCCGTCGAGACTGCCCAGCGCGAGGCGCTCTTGCCCCTGATCGCCTGCGGCGCTGGCGCCGGGCTGCTCCCGCGCCCGATCGCCCGTCAAGCCGAGGCACTCGGCTGCGTGGTGGCCGAGCCACGCCCGGGTGTCTCCCGCTCGCTCGCGATCGTGCACCGGCCAGGACCGCTCACCCCCGCCGCGCAGCGCTTCGTGACGATCGCCCTGGAGCGCGCAGAGGACGACGACCGCTCCACGGGGCTCGCCTGATCGAGGTGCGGCGTCGATCCTCGGTGCTCGATGCAACGATCCGGCGGCACGCCAGGTGAGCGCGTCCCCCAGGACTTGTCGTCCACGAGAGGAGCCAGGGCGGGTGTTCAGTCGGCGGCGAAGAAGTGGTCGACGACGGGCGGCTCGGCAAAATAGGGGCCGAGGATCGCCCGCCACTCAGCGAACAGCGGGGAGTTGCGGAATCCCTCCATGTGGTGGGCGAGGCTGTCCCATTCGACGAGCAACAAGAAGCTCGAGGCGGACTCGATCCCGCGCAGCAGACGGGCCGAGTTGCAGCCGTCCGCCGACAAGATGACCGCTCGTGCCTCGGGGAAGGCCGCTGCGAAGGCGGCCTCGGTGCCGGGGCGCACGGTGATGACCGCGCGCTCGAGCACGGGCTGGCCATCGTCCGGCGAGCCGGCCTGCCCGGATTCTTCGAAGTGGGTCGTCGCCGCCAGCCGGACGAGGGCGTCGCCGAGCATGGCGAGCTGGTCCTGGGCGCCAACGAGGGCGTTGGCGTCCCCGCGCAGCTTGATCTTGCCCTCCGCCAGCATCGACGCCGCGGCCGCGCCCGAGGCGATCGCCCGTGCCGTCTCGTAGTCCTCGACAAGGACGACGTCCGCATCCTCCACACTGCCGGGAACCACTGCTGCCTCAGCGCCCCCGCCGAAGCGGATCAGGTAGGCGAGATCGCCACCTTCGAGCGTGGGCACGCCGGTGATCAGCTGACCGAGCTCGAGTTGTGGCCCGTCGGCGAGCCCGGGTGCGGCACGCAACTCGGCGGCGAGTTCTGCGAGCCACTCGTCGGAGAGGAACAGGGCCATGCTCAGGCCTCCTTGCTGCCCGCGCCGGCGTGCTCGGCACCCCGATCGCGCCACAACGGGGCGACGGCGGCCACCGCGGTCGCGCTCTTTGGTGGCTTGCGGCCGAGCAGCTTGCGGCCGAGCCAGGCGACCGGGTCGTAGCGGGCGTCTACCACTCGCTCTTTGAGGGGGATGATCGCGTTGTCGGTGATATGGATACTCTCAGGGCAGACCTCGGTGCAGCACTTGGTGATGTTGCACAGCCCGATGCCCATCTGCTCGCTGATGTAGCGGCGACGGTCCAGGTTGTCGAGCGGGTGCATCTCGAGCTCGGCGAGCCGGGCGAGAAAGCGCGGCCCGGCGTAGTACTGCTTGTTGTCCTCGTGGTCGCGGATGACGTGGCAGACGTTCTGGCACAAGAAGCATTCGATGCACTTGCGGAACTCCTGGCTGCGATCGATGTCGACCTGGGCCATCCGATAGGTGCCGTCGGCCTCACGGGGCCCGGGGCTGAAGGCGGGGATCGCGGCCGCGACCGTGAAGTTGTACGAAACGTCGGTGACGAGGTCGCGGATCACGGGGAAGGTGCGCATCGGCGAGACGGTGATCGGCTCGTCCTGGGGCAGCGTGCTCATGCGCGTCATGCACATCAGCCGCGGCTTGCCGTTGATCTCCGCGCTGCACGAGCCGCACTTGCCGGCCTTGCAGTTCCAGCGCACCGCGAGGTCGGGCGCGCTCGTCGCCTGGATGCGGTGGACGACGTCGAGGACGACCTCACCCTCGAGGGCGGGCACCTCGTAGTCGACCAAGCCGCCGCCGTCGGCATCGCCTCGCCAAAGTCGCAGCGTCACGCTCCGCCGCGGTGCCGCCGATTGCGCGGCCTCGTTGGTCGTTGCCGCGGCCTGCTCGGTCGTGCTTGCCATCAGTGACCCTCCTCGAAGAGCGCCTGGAGCTCCTCGGGCATCGTCGGGAGCGGAGATTCGCTCACCTCGACGACGCCGTCGTGCAGGCGGCTGACCATGTTGACCTTGCCGAAGTGGTCGGGATCGGACTCCCGGTAGTCGTCGCGGGTGTGGCCGCCCCGGGACTCCTTGCGCTCGATCGCCGAGCCCGTCGTGCAGTTGGCGACCGCCAGCATCGACTGGAGGTCCAGGGCGAGGTGCCAGCCCGGGTTGAACTGGCGGTGGCCCTCGACGCTGACCGCCGCGGCGCGCTCGGCGAAGCCTTCGAGGCGCTCTTTTGCTTGGATCAGCTCGGACTCGGTGCGGATGATGCCGACGAGGGCCTGCATCGTCTCCTGCAGGTCCTGGTGCAGCGCGTAGGGGTTCTCGCCCTCTGCGCTGAAGCAACCGAGTGCCTCGTTGCACACGGCGTCGACCTGGGCCTCATCGACGATCGTTGTGCCCTTGATGCCGAGCGCGTGCTCGGCGGCATAGCGCCCGGCTCGTTGCCCGAAGACGAGGAGGTCCGACAGCGAGTTCCCTCCGAGGCGGTTGGCGCCGTGCATCCCGCCCGCCACCTCGCCGCAGGCGTACAAGCCCGCCACGGTGCTCGCCGTCGTGTCGCCGTCGACGCGCACTCCGCCCATGACGTAGTGGCACGTTGGACCCACTTCCATCGGTTCGGAGGTGATGTCCACGTCGGCCAGCTCCTTGAACTGGTGGTACATCGAGGGCAGGCGGCGCTTGATGTCCTCGGCGCTGCGGCGAGATGCGATGTCCAAGAACACGCCGCCGTGTGGGCTGCCGCGTCCGGCCTTTACCTCGGCGTTGATCGAGCGGGCCACCTCGTCGCGGGGCAGCAACTCGGGCGGGCGACGAAAGTCCCGCTTGTTGCCGTACCACTGGTCGGCCTCGGCCTCGCTGTCGGCGGTCTCCTTGGCGTAGAAGTCCGGGATGTAGTCGAACATGAAGCGCCGGCCCTCGGAGTTGCGCAGCACACCGCCGTCGCCGCGCACACCCTCAGTGACGAGGATGCCTCGCGCCGAGGGCGGCCAGACCATGCCCGTTGGGTGAAACTGGACGAACTCCATGTCGATCAGGTCGGCACCCGCCCAGAGCGCGAGCGCGTGGCCGTCGCCAGTCGACTCCCAGGAGTTGCTCGTGAACTTCCAGGTCTTGCCGATTCCGCCGGAGGCGAGCACCACGGCCTTGGCGGAAAAGACCACGAACCGGCCGCTCTCTCGCCACAGGCCGACCGCACCGTTCACCTCGCCCGAGGGGCCGTGCAGGAGGCGGATGATCTTGCACTCCATGAAGACCTCGACGCCGAGGGAGACCGAGCGCTGCTGCACGGTACGGAGCAGCTCGAGGCCGGTGCGGTCGCCGACGTGGGCCAGGCGGGCGTAGCGGTGTCCACCGAAGTCCCGTTGGAGGATGCGGCCGTCGGGGGTGCGATCGAACAGGGCACCCCACTCTTCGAGCTCGAGGACGCGTTCGGGAGCTTCCTGGGCGTGCAGCTGGGCCATGCGCCAGTTGTTGAGCAGCTTGCCGCCGCGCATGGTGTCGCGGAAGTGGACCTCCCAATTGTCCTCCGGCCAGACGTTGCCGAGCGCGGCGGCGACCCCGCCCTCGGCCATCACGGTGTGAGCCTTGCCGAGCAGGGACTTGCACACCACCGCGGTACGCGCCCCGGTGGCGCTCGCGTCGATGGCGGCGCGCAGGCCGGAGCCGCCGGCTCCGATGATCAAAACATCGACGTCGTGCCGTTCGAGTTCAGGCATCAAAAGATCCTCGGGTCGGTGATCGTGCCGCTGGCAACGAGGTAGATGTACAGGTCAGAGACGATGATCGAAAACAGCGAACACCAGGCAAAGAGCTGGTGGTGCTCGTTGAGGTGCGTAAGCACGTTCTTCCAGAGCCAGTAGCGGCTCTTGTGCTTCGAGAATTGCTTGAGGCCGCCGCCGCACAGGTGTCGACAGGCGTGGCATCCGAGCGTGTAGGCCCAGATGAACACGGCGTTGATCACGAGGATGATCGTGCCAACCCCGAGGCCGATGCCGTTCGGGAAGCGGAACGCGGCGATCGCGTCCCAGGTCAATATGCCGGCGAAGATCACTGCGAAGTACCACGTATAACGGTGGATGTTCTGCAGGATGAGCGGGAAGCGGGTCTCGCCGCTGTAGCGCTTGCGCAGGCCGTTGCCCTCGGCGGTCGAGCCGGCGTCAGGCACCGCGCAAGCGGGCGGCGAGAACCAGAAGGAGCGGTAGTAGGCCTTGCGGTAGTAATAGCAGGTGGTCCTGAAGGCGCCGGGAAAGGCGAGGATCAGCCACGCCGGTGAGATCCGCCACCAGCTCCAGCCACCCCAGACGTAGCCGGCGGTGGTGCAGCTGTGGGTGAGGCAGGGGGAGTAGAGGGGCGAGAGGTAGTCACGGCCGTATGCGCCCGCATAGAAGTCACCGTTGCGCAGCGCCGCCCAGATCGAATAGCCGATAAAGCCCAAAAGGCCGAGCGCGGTGAGCGCCGGCTGGAGCCACCAGGTGTCCCTGCGCAGGATCTTGCGGAGCGGTGGGCCGCCTCGCACGCCTCCGATGCGGACCGGAATCGGCGCAACCCCGCCATTGGGATTCGGCGCGCCTGGCGTCTCCTCGACCACCGTCACCGTGCTCTCCTTGCCGTGATGGACCTCACGCGCCGACGTGCGTCGCCGAGCGCGGGCGCACCCCCACCAGCGCGCGGGCCTGTGGGCCCGTTACCACGCGTGGACGGGGGAGCGACGTCGCACATCCTCGCGCCATCACGCCGTTCTCTGCGAAAACGGCCGCGGCGGGCCCGTCGGTAGGCTCGGCCCATGGCTGCTCGCCCCACCCCGCAGAACCCCGCAACCCCGGCCTCGCCGCCGCCTGCGGCGACCACGCTCGGCGAGCTTGCCGCTCTTGGCTACGAACCGACGCCGGTGCGCGAGGAGTTGCGGCGCAACGTGATCGCCCGTCTCTCTGCCGGCCGGCCGATCGTCGAGGGGGTGCTCGGCTTCGAGGAGACCGTCGTGCCTCAGCTCGAGCATGCCCTGTTGGCGGGCCATGACGTGATCCTGCTCGGCGAGCGCGGCCAGGCGAAGTCGCGCATCCTCCGCTCGCTCGTCGCGCTGTTGGACGAGTGGTTGCCAATCGTCGCCAACTCGGAGATCAACGACGATCCCTTCGCCCCGGTCTCGCGGGCCGCTCGGGACCTCGTCGCCACCAAGGGGGACGAGACGCCGATCAGCTGGGTGCACCGCAGTGATCGCTACGGCGAGAAACTCGCCACGCCGGACACGTCGATCGCGGACCTCATCGGCGAGGTCGACCCGATCAAGGTCGCCGAGGGCCGCTACCTCTCTGACGAGCTCACGATCCACTACGGGCTGGTGCCCCGCACCAACCGTGGCATCTTCGCGATCAACGAGTTGCCGGACCTCGCGGAGCGCATTCAGGTGGGTCTGTTGAACGTGCTCGAAGAGCGCGACATCCAGATCCGCGGCCACCGCGTCCGCCTTCCCCTCGACGTCATGCTCGTGGCTACCGCCAACCCCGACGACTACACGAGCCGCGGCCGGATCATCACGCCGCTCAAGGACCGCTTCGGTGCGCAGATCCGCACGCACTACCCCCGCGACGTGGCGACCGAGGTTGACATCGTGCGCCAGGAGGCGCGCCCGGTCAACTCGCCCGGCGTCGAGGTCGTCCTGCCGGACTTCATGTCCGAGCTCGTCGCTCGCGTCAGCCAGGCGGCACGTCAAAGCGCCCGAGTCTCCCAGCGCTCGGGGGTCTCGGTACGGCTTTCGGTCGCCAACCACGAGACCCTGATCGCTTCGGCACTACGGCGCGCGCTGCGCCTCGGCGAGACTGACGCCGCCCCCCGGGTCAGCGATCTTGTCGCGCTCGAGGCCTCCACCCTTGGCAAGGTCGAGGTCGAGGCCCTCGAGGAGGGCGAAGACCTCGAGGTCCTCGGTGAGCTCATCGACAAGGCGGTGCGGGACACCTTCCGCGGGAGTGTGCCGCAAGAGCGTCTCCCTGAGGTGGTGGGACGCTTTGCTGAGGGCGAGAGCATCGAGACCGGGTCTGGCGTGGCCTCGGCCGACTACGTGCGCTTCGTCGCTGAGTGCCCGCCGCTCGCCCGCGTGGTCGAAGGGCTCGTTGGCGCCGGGGCGCCCCCTTCAGCGGTGGCGAGTGCCGTCGAGCTCGTCTTGGAGGGCCTGCACCTTTCCCGCCGGCTCAACAAGAACGAGAGCGATTCCGGCCTGTCCACCTACGAGCGTCGTTGAGCGGGTACCTCGCCCGCTCGCGCTGGCGCTACAGCCGCTGGGACGGGACCCAGCAGCTGCGGCCCATTGACGGCGGCGACGTCCTCGATCAGATCGCCGACGACCTGCTGTACCACGGCGACCTCGACGCCGCGCTGCGCCGGCTGATGCACGAGGGCTTCGAAGACGCCGACGGGCGCCGCATCGCCGGCCTGCGCGAGCTCCTCGAGCAGGTCCGCGCTCGGCGCAGCGAGCTCGCTCGCGCGGACCTGTCCGGTCTCGGCGACGACATCGTGCGCGGGCTCGATGAGGTGCTCGGGACCGAGCGGCGCGCCATCGACGAGGATGCGATCCGCCGCGCGGCCGCGGCGCGCCGGCCCGAAGAGGAGGAGGCGGCCCACCGCCAGGCGCTCGAGCGCCACAGCGAGCTCGACCTGTTGCCCGATGACCTCGCCGGCAAGATCGCCGCGCTGCGCCAGCACGACTTCGTCTCGCCCGAGGCTGCCGAACGCTTCGCCGAGCTGGTGGCGCGCCTGCGCCACGACCTCGCCCAGCTGCAGCTCGACCGCTCGGCGGCGGCACTCGCCGCCGCCGGCCCAGAGGAGCGAGAACACCTACGCGCCGGCCTGGCGGCGCTCAATGAGATGCTCGCCCAGCGCGCCGCCGGCGAGCCGAGCAATCCGAGCTTCGAGCAGTTCATGGAGCGCTTCGGCGACCTGTTCCCGGGCGCGAGGAGCCTGGACGAGCTGCTCGAGCAGCTCGCCGAGCGCATGGCGGCCGCATCGGCGCTGCTCGCGTCGCTCGACGCGGACCAGCGCGCCCAGCTCGAGGCGCTGAGCGCGCAGCTGCTCGGGGACCTCGACCTCGCCTGGCAGCTCGATCAGCTCGGCCAGCACCTGCGCCAGCTCGCGCCCGAGGCCGGCTGGGACCAGCGCTACGACGTCGGTGGGAACGGCCCGCCGGTGGGTCTCGCCGAGGCGGGGGAGCTGTTCTCGGCGCTGTCGGCGCTGGCGCGTCTCGAGCAGCTGTTTTCCTCGGCGTCCTCGCCGGCCATGCTCGGCGAGGTCGACCCGGGCGAGGTCGCTGAGCTGCTCGGGCCCGACGCGGCGCGCTCGCTCGAGGCGCTCGCCGAGCTGACACGTCGCTTGGAGCAGGCAGGGCTGGTGTCGCGCCGCGAGGGGCGGCTGCGCCTCACGCCGCGAGGGCTGCGCCAGCTCGGGGCGCGCGCCCTCGATGAGCTCTTCGCGCGCCTCAGCCGCGACCGCCTCGGCGATCACACGATGGCGACGGCGGGGATCGGTCACGACCCCGAGGGGGCGACCAAGCCCTATGAGTTCGGGGACCCCTTCCGCCTCGAGGTGAACGAGACGATCCGCAACGCCATCCGCCGCCAGGCAGGCGCCGGAGTGGTCGGTCCGCCCATCGGTCTCGAGCCCGACGACTTCGCGATCGAGCGCGCCGAGCAGGTCACCTCGGCCGCCACGGTGGTGGCCGTCGACCTGTCGCTGTCGATGCCGATGCGGGACAACTTCCTCGCCGCGAAGAAGGTGGCGATGGCGCTCCAGGCGCTCATCGCCTCGCGCTATCCCCGCGACTACCTCGGCCTGATCGGCTTCTCGGCGACCGCTCGCGAGATCAGCCCGGCCGAGCTGCCCGAGGTCTCCTGGGATTTCGCCTACGGCACCAACCTGCAACACACCTTGGCGCTGGCGCGTCGGATGCTGGCGCACCGCCCGGGGGCCAAGCAGGTCGTGTTGATCACCGACGGTGAGCCCACCGCCCATGTGCTCGAGGACGGCGAGATCTTCTTCCACTACCCACCGGTCCCCGAGACGCTCCGGGCGACCCTGCGGGAGGTGAAGCGCTGTAGCGCCGAGCACATCACCATCAATACGTTCGCCCTCGACGCGACGGGTTCCCTGCGAGCCTTCGTCGAGGAGATGACGCGCCGCAACCGGGGCCGGGCGTTCTTTGCGACGCCCGAGACGCTCGGCGACTACGTGCTGATGGACTTCGTCGCGCACCGCGGCGGGTCGCGCCGGCTACCGCGGGGCGCCTGAAACACCCCCCTTGCGCCAAAGGGCGCGGACGTCCATGATGACATCGTTGTAATTCCAATGATGTCATCACCGGGCACGAGAGGGGAGGAGCCCATGGAGTTCACGGCGCTCCTAGGACAGTCGCTCGGCGGAGCCGAGCGCAGCTGGCAGTCTCGGGCGAACTGCATGGGCGTGGACCCCGAGCTCTTCTTCCCCGAGCGGGGATCCTCGACAAGGGAGGCCAAGGAGGTCTGCCGGGGCTGCGTCGTGCAGGCAGACTGCCTTGAGTTCGCGATCGCCAACGGGGAGAAGTTCGGCATCTGGGGCGGAATGAGCGAGCGGGAGCGCCGACGCGTGCGTCGTGCCCGCCTCGTCATCAAACAACCCGGGCGCGTCGCCGCGTCGTAGCGCACCACCCGCCGAAGGGCGGGGCGTTCGACCTCAGCGCACCGGCGTCGACCCTCCGGCCGCGCCCCGCTCGGTTGACGGCCGCTCACGGCAAAGGCGCGCCTCAAGGGTGCGCTCGAGGCCAAGATCGAGCCGTGGCCATTCGCTCGGCGGGATCGCCTCAACCAGCGAGCGTGGGAGCAGGCCGACGAGCTCGGTTGCGACGATGCGGACGCCTTGTGGTGCGGCGAGTCGAGCCAGTCGGGCGAAGACCTCACTCGGGCCGACGCTCCATGGCGCGACAAGATTGCAGGAGACCTGGGCGCCCGCCGTGACGACAAAGCCGAGTGCCCGCACCGCCGGCGAGCGCAGCGCGGCGGCGAGGCGCCGAGCGATCGCTGGGTCGGGCGTCGACAGCACGAGGTTGTAGGCGATGAGCGCGCGCCGCGCTCCCACGCAGACGGCACCGGCGCGGGGATGGGGGTGCAGCGGCCCAGCATCGGGCGCGAGGCCGTCAAAGGCACGGCGCCGGATCTCCACCAGGCTGCGCTCCCCGCCCGCGAGCGGCCCGTAGCAAAAGCAAGGGACACCGAGGTGATCGGCCATCCACGCGCAGAAGCGGTCGCGGGCCGCGCAGGCAGCGCTGAGATCGGCGCCGCCGAGCGCGTCGGGAAGCGCGTCGGGTAAAAGCGGGACGAAAGGGACGACGTCGACGCTGCCCAGCCGGGGGTGCTCGCCGGCATGCTTGCCGACGTCGATTGCGGCGACCGCCGCCTCGGCGACAGCACGCGCCGCGGCCTCGCAGGCGGCGTCGTCCCCCGCCAGGGTGAAGACGCTGCGGTGATGATCGGAGTCGCGGTGCACGTCCATCAGCGCCGCACCGGCGCGCGTCGCCAATCGGTCGATGAGCGCCACATCCCGGCCCTCGCTGATGTTCAAGACACAGCTGAGCACGTCAGGGAGGTTGCGGTGCTGCTGGTGTCAGCGAACCGCCCGCAAGACGAGGTGGCGACGCTGGCGGGCTAGACGGCGCCGCTCGCGCTCGGAGGTCCCGCCCCACACGCCATGATCAATGTGGTTCTCCATCGCGTACTCCAGGCACGGTGCCTTCACCGGACAGTCGGCGCAGATGCGGCGTGCCACATCAACGCCGACCCCGTCGCTCGGAAAGAACGTCTCGGGCGGAAGGTCCCGGCACTTGCCCTGCGCCATCCACTCGGTGTCCATCACAGTCCCCATTCTGCCCGACCGCGACGCGAACCGCGCGGCGAGGCATGACGAGCGGGCTCCCGGTGGCAAGCGGCGTAGCCCCCCACGCCGTCACCACCGGGGTCCTGCCCTATTACGAATACGTTACACCGGTCCCCCTGGGCCTGACAAGACGCTCTTCGCCATTGGCTACCCCGAAGGGGCGTGGCCCTCGCCTGGCAGCTTGCCGGGCGTTGCTGGGAGCTTGCTGTGATGCGGCGATTCCGAGCCGTGAGCACCTGGTCGGTAGGATTGGGACGCGCAACACGGCGCAGCCAGTTCGACCAGCGGAGTCCGCCGATGACGATCACCAACCCAGAGGAGCACACCGAGCCACCCCGCGGCCACGTCCGCGTGGTGTATCTCGGTCCGGTCGCGCCCCACTGGGAGGTCGAGTCCGAGTTCGGGGAGCGTCCGGTCATCGAGGCCTTTCGCGAGCGGGCGCTCGCCCGCCTCGTGCTGCTGCCCCCGCACGACCCGCAGTTCCGCCGCAATCGCGAGCGAGTCGTACGCGACGCCGAGCGCGAGAACCTGATCTTGGAGTGGGACCTCGGCCTGCCTGAAGAAGAGGGCGCCCCCGCCCGGGCCTAGCGGCTCTGCTCGGGAGGAAGGTTGACCCGCTCGATCCACAGCCCGGGGGCGTCGACCTCAGCGGGAGTCGGCAGGTTGGCCTCGAGCACCCAGAGCTTGGCGAGCTCCACCTCGCCGCCGCGCTCGAGCACGCCACGGACGAAGGCCTCACCGCGATCGATCTGGTCGACGTCGAGCGCCAGGCCAAAGAGCGCTTCTGCGGCGCGCGCCTCGTTCGTGTGCTCGACCCGGCGCCGGCGCATCGCCTCGCGTACCGCCGAGCGGCCGGCGATCGCCTTGCCGGCGACCGTGTCGGTGACCCACTCGACATAGCCGCCGAGGACGGCGCTCAGGGCGTCGAGCTGCGTCTTTATGCGGCGGAGCTCGGGGGAGTCGTTCACCTCGGCGAGCGCTGTCGGGTCCCCGAGCAGCCGTGTCAGGTCGCCGAGGTCGGACAATTCGCCGCCTGCCGCCTCGGCCAGCCGCTGCTCGAGGGCCTGGGGGTCCGGCTGAAAGCCGGCGGCGTGCGCGACGAGCAGGCTGGCGAGGCGCTCGGCGACATGGGGGCGCGCCATGACGGCGTGGGTGGCGACATCGCGCACCGCGAGCCACAAGGTGACGTCGTCGCCCTGCAGGCTCCAGGACTCGACGAACTCGGCGACATTGCCGGGCACCACCACGAGCTCGGAACTGCCGCGCCAGGGCAGCGGCAGCTCGTACTGGCCGAGCGTCTGGTGGGCGAGGTGGCCGACGACCGAACCGACCTGCATCGCGATCATCGCCGGGGCCATCGCACTCGCCCACTGGGCGAGCAGGGCGGACAGGTCCTGGTCGCTCTCGCCCGACAATGACGCGCCGAGCGCGCTCGCCAGCTCGGCGCCCGTCGCGGACGGGCCGGGACTGAGGGCGCGGGCGATGTCGACGATCAGCCATCGCCAGGACTCGAGCGCGCGTCGCGCCCACTCGGTGCGGTTGACGGCGACGACGCCGATGCTCCGTCCGCTCGGGTTGACGCTCATGCCGATGACGTCGGCCACCTGCAGCTCGGCGATGCGCACGAACTCCTCGAAGCGCATGCGGGCCATCGGGTCGACGTTCGGCTCGGAGGTTCCTTCGCTCGCCACGCTCTGGGCCAGCTGCAGCGCGAGGTCCCACTGGATCGGGCTGTCCGTGCGCAGCATCTTCAACAGATCACCGAGCATGTTGGGGAAGAAGCCGCCCATGCCCCCGGGGACGTCAGGGCTCATGGGGCGAATCTAGGCGAGCGGCGGGTTAGGTGGTGCGCCGGCCTAGGGTGGCGCAGCGTGACCGATCACCTCTATGAGCGCCTCGGCGGGCGAGAGGCCATCTTCGGCATCGTGCACCGCTTCTACGCCAAGGTCGCGACCGACGCGGTGCTGCGGCCGCTCTACCCCGGGGAGGACCTCGCGGGTGCCGAGGAGCGCCTCGCGCTGTTCTTGATGCAGTACTGCGGCGGGCCCGAGGAGTACCAACAGCGCCGCGGACACCCCAAGCTCCGTCTTCGCCACTTCGAGTTCGCGATCGGCGAGGCGGAACGTGCGGCGTGGATGTCACGCATGACCGAGGCGGTCGCCGAGGCGGCGGTGCCGCCCGAGGTCGCCGACGAGCTGCTCAGCGCGCTCGCAAGGACGGCCGGTTTCCTCGTCAACCGCGGCGGCCTCTCCCTCGGCGCCTCGGGACCATCCGGCGCGTGAGGTCGCGACCTCAGCCGCCAGAGGGACCGTGGAGGTAGATGCGGTAGAAGAGGTCGGTCGTGCCGCGGCTGATGCCGAGGAGCACCGGCTGGCCGCCCGCCAGGCCGTAGAGGTGGCCTCGGAGGCCGATCACCGAGGTGACCCGCTGGAAGTTGACCGAGGTGATGATGTCGCCGGCACGCAACCCGGCGACACCCGCCGCGCTGCCGGGCGCCACGGTCTTCAACAGCACCCCCGCGGGCTGGAAGTTCGCCTGTGGCACCGTCTCGCCGATGACGCCGAGCGTGCCGTGGTGCACGGTCCCGCTCGTGAGCAACTGGTGGACGACCGGGCCGGCGATCCACGCCGGCACGGCGACCGCCGACCCGCCCTGGGCGCCGGCGACCATACCGACGACCGTGCCGTTGGCGTCGATGAGCGGGCTTCCGGGCACCGCGTCGATGGCGGGGATGTCGGTGCGCAACGCGTCGGCGAGCTCGCCCCCGCGCAGCGCGACCGTCGCGTCGAGCCCTTCGAGTGAGCCAAGGCTGTAGTGGCTGCCGCCCATCGCGGTCACCGCCAGGGCGACCGACTGCTGGTCGAGCGCGCCGCTCGCGCCGTTGCTGTTGAGCTGGATCGCCGGCAGCCCGCTCATGCCGTTCACGTGGAGGACGGCGATCCCACTCGCCCGATCGAGCGCGACGAGCTGGGCCATCGCCGGTACGGTGTCTGGCGTCTTTACGAGGAGGCCGGTGGCGCCAGCAAGCGCCGGTGCCGGGGCGACGACCATCCCGTCCGAGCGCACCACGAGCCCCAGGCAACGTTGCTCGCTATGGCCGCGCAGCACCTCGATGGTCGCGATCGACGCGCCCACGCGGGCGATGCTGGCATCGAGCGCTGTACCGATCCCGAGGGCGCGGGGCGAGACGCCGGGCGTCGAGGCCGACAGGGGCGTGGCGAGATCATGGGCGGGCGTGAAGTGTCCAGTGAACGCGCCTGCCAGATGCGTGCCGAGGGCGACGAGACCGGTCGCCAAGATCGCGCCGACGAGACCGGCGGTCCATGCGCTCGCCCGGGAGGGCTGCTGGGTCAGCCAACGCCGCCGGACCGCGACCTCATCGAGGGGAAGGCCGCCACTCCCGCTCCCGAGCTCGGAGGGGTGGCGCCAGAGGCGGTCCTCGGGGGGCAGCGGCGCGTTGAACTCATCATCGGCGAAGTCGTCGAACTCGCCCGGGTACGCCGCCATGTCCGCGCACGCTACCGCTGCAATGGGCGTTCGTCCCGTCGCCTTTGCACCGCGCGCGGCCGCCGGCGCGCGCTCAGGGATGCCGGCCACCGAAGGCGTGGGGCGCAGCACGTTGCGCAGCCGAGGCGCAGGGCCGAGGGGTGCCGCCAGCTCGTACCATGAGTGCCGATGCGAGCGGCCTGCTGGAGATGAGCATGGACCTCGCGATCGATGTCGGGACCGCCTCCATTCGAGTGGCCGAGCGCGGCGGGGTGGTGCTCGACGAGCCGGCGATCGCCGCCGTCGACGCCGATAGCGGTCGGTTGCTCGCCTTTGGCGCCGAGGCGCTGTCGACCGGCGCGGCGAGCGCGGGGAGGGTCCGTCTCGTCCGTCCGGTGCGCCACGGCCAGCTCGCCGACCTCGGACTCGCCGAGGAACTCTTAGCCGCACTCTTGCGCCGTGCGGGTGCCACGCGGCGCGGGCGTCCCCGCGTCCTTTGCTGTGTCCATACCGATGCCACCGCCGTCCAGCGCCGGGCGACCAAGCGGGCGCTCGAGCAAGCCTCGGCGCGCACCGTCCGGTTCCTCGAGCTTCCGCTGGCGGTGGCCATCGGCGCCGGTATCGCGATCGAGGAGCCGACCGGCTCGATGGTGCTCGAGATCGGGGCGGCCACCGCAGACGTCGCGGTCTTGGCACTCGGGGGGATGGTGACGAGCGCGACCGTCTCCCAGGGGGCCGAGGACTTTGAGACGGCCGTGCGCTCGCTGCTCGCTCGGCGCCACGGCCTCGTCGTCGACCAGGCGACCGCGCGAGAGGTCCTGGCGATGATCGGAACCGTCGACCCGGCCGCCGCCGAGGCCCGCGTCGAGGTGCTCGGCCACGACCGGGCGACCGGGCGGCCCGCGGCCGCCGTGCTGCGCCGCTCCGAGCTCCGCCGGGCGCTCGAGGAGCACCTCGAACCGGTGCTCTCGGCGGCGCTGCGCTGTATCAGCGAGTCCCCGCCAGATCTCGCCAACGATCTCCTCGGTGCTGGCCTCGTGCTGGCGGGCGGCGCGAGTCGCCTCGACGGCATCGCCGCGCGCGTCGCCGCGGCGACCGGGGTTTCGGTGCATCCCGCCGCCGACGCGCGCTGCTGCGCCGTGCTCGGTGCGGCGCGCTGCCTGGCGTGGCTTGACGAGATCCCGACGGCCGGGGACGAGCCGCGCTGGTCGCTCAGTCGCTGAGGTCCTCCGCGGCCTGGCGGACCTGCCAGTCGCGGTCGGCGAGGCAGCTGGCGAGCGCCGCGTCCACATCGGGCCCTTCGAAGGCAGCCAGGGCCACCACCGCCCGCCGCCGGACGGTTGCGACGTCGCCGAGCGCGGCGAGCACTGCCGCCTTGCCTGCCACGTGCCCGATCGCCCCGAGCGCGGCGACTGCGGACTCGCGACACAGCTGGTCGTTGTGGGAGACGGCGACCGCGGCGAGCGCGGCCACCGCCGAGGCGTCACGCACCTCCCCAAGGGCGTAGGCGGCCGCCTCGCTGACCGACGGGTCGTGGTCGCCGAGCAGCCGCCGGTAGTCAGCACCGGGGAGGCCCGGGGCGAGCTCGCAGGCCGCCCGGCGCACGCCCGGATCAGGATCCACGCTCGCCCGCGCTCCGTCCTCGGCGCGCGCCGCGCCGAGGCGGACAAG
>JAJZKA010000040.1 GCA_021809805.1 Actinomycetes bacterium | reverse complement strand
TTGCCGCCGATTCAATCGTCAACCGGCTCGCCAACAACGCAAGGACGATCAACATCGGTGAGATCGACATGCGCCGAGTACGACATCAACAGGCCCGCGCCGGCACGGAGTTCTGGGAGTAGTTGCCAGCGACCGGGCAGCGCCCAAGCTGGGTGCTACCCGGTCACCGGAGCACCGCTACCAACAACTCGGACTGCCGCTACCAACAAGCGCTATGCGCCACATCCTCCAAGTCGAGCGGCGAAAGGTCGGCGGCCATCGCCTCCGCCTCCTGCATGGTGAGACCGAGCTTGTCCGGACGACCTTCGGTGTGCGCATAGCCGGGTGACCTCAGCGGGCCGCGTGGGCAAGCGACAGAGATCGGCAGTCGCGGGGTGATCTGCTTCGTCAGCAACGCATCCTTCATCGACACGGTGTCGTTCGATGGCTTTCGCAAGACGCTCGGTCAGGAGTGTGCTGCTGTCTACTGCTTTCAACCTTCGAGGGAATCAGCGGACGTCAGGCGAAAGGTCTCGCAAGGAGGGCGGGAAGGTCTTCGGAGAGGGCAGCCGGACTCCCATCGCTATCACACTGCTGGTGAAGAACCCGGACGCGCCCGGTGCGTGCGACATCCGCTGCTACGACATCGGCGACTACCTGACTCAAGAGGCGAAGCTCGCCGCCATTGAGGGGTTCGGAAGCGTGGAAGACGTCCCCTGGGAGCAGATCACGCCGAATGAGGCCGGAGATTGGATCAACCAGCGGAGCGAGGCGTTTGCCGTGTTCGCACCGCTCGGTGAGAAGCGCGACGCAACGGCCAAGCCGGTGTTCGACAATCACTCCATTGGCGTCATCACGAACAGGGACGTGTGGACGTACAACTTCTCGCGCGCTGAGCTCATCGAGAACATGCGACGGACCGCTGACTTCTACAACCAGCAGGTCGCGCGGTTCTCAGAGCTCGTCACGAACCGCAAGGCGACACGTACCCCGGCTGCCGTCGATTCGTTAGCCTCGATCCTCGGGAAGCTGCCGAACGGTGAGATGGAGCGTTCCTCCTCCTTGGACCGGTGAAGAATCCCTGTTCAAACGCCTGCGCTGTGGTGGTCGTTGTTGATGTGTAGGTGATCTACTTGAATCAGCAGTTTCGCCACGCCGCGTTCTCGTCGGCCAGCCGGCTCTTCTCCTCGGCGAGACGCCTCGCCCTCGTGCGCCAGCGTCGAAGCCCAGTGATCAGCTGGCCACGGTCGAGCAGCTCGTCAGGCCTTGGCGCCACCACAACAAGCACACACGATGGGAGAGCCTGTGTCCAGTACCCTCCGAGCCTGGAGCTGGGCCTACGGGATCACCGAACGTTTACGAGCGGTGGGATCGGCTGGGACCGCTACGCGGTCGAGGCGCGCCCGCGCTTCGCCGAGGTCGCGCCCGAGGGCAAGGGCGAGCTCGCCGCCTGCGGCGAGAGCGAGGCGCGCCCAACCCTCGCCGTTGGCGCTCGTCGCCGGCCGGCCGGGATCGACTTGCAGCGCCATGGCGAGCGCCCGCGCCGGACCGAGGACCGCAGGCCCGTCCCAGCCGGGGGAGTCGGGGCCGATCCGCAGCTCGTGGCGGAGCAATGGACGCCTGCCGCGCTGCGCGGACAGGCGGTGGTGGAGTCGCCCGGGCCGCTCGTTGTGGCGCCCGAGCACGAGCTCCTCACGGAGGCGCAATGACGCCGTCGCCGCGAGTTCCGCCTCCGTCGTCACCGCGAGAGCGCAGCGAGCCGTCGCTATGAGCGGTCCGGGCCACCAGTCGAGAATGGCGTGCTCGTCGAGCAAGACGCGCAGGCTGAGGCGGGCCGTGCTGCTCGCGTAGGCGAGCGTGGCGCCAAGCGCGCGCACCGTCGCGACCGCCCCGGCGCCGACCTCGATGTCGATCGCCACGTCGTCGGTCCCGAGTGGTCCGGCGGCGGTCGCGACGAGGTAGTAGATCCCGTCGACGCAGCGCCGGAACGCGAGGGGTGGTGAGTCGCGTTGATCGACGGCGACGCTCGGGCCCGAGCGGCTCCGCTCGATCCTCAGGCGCGCTCGTGCCCGCACGTCAGCCACCGCTCGACCAGGCCCGCCACCTCGGACGCCAGCGGGTCCTCGACGAGGCTCGTGAAACAGAGCGGCCGCGATCCCCGCCGCGCCCGGGCGTCGCGCTCCATGACGGCGAGGTCGGCGGCGACGAGGTGAGCGAGGTCTGTCTTGTTGATGACGAGCAGGTCCGAGGCGGTTACGCCGGGCCCGCCCTTGCGCGGCACCTTGTCACCGCCGGCGACGTCGAGCACGAAGATCTGCACGTCGACGAGGCCGTAGCTGAAGGTGGCGGTGAGGTTGTCGCCACCGGACTCGACGAGCACGAGCTCGAGGTCGGGGATCTTCTCCTCGAGCGTCTCGATCGCATCGAGGTTCATCGAGATGTCGTCGCGGATCGCACTGTGCGGGCAGCAGCCGGTCTCGACGGCGACGATGCGGTCGTCGTCGAGCACGCCCCGGCGGCGCAGAATCTGTGCGTCCTCGTCGGTGTAGATGTCGTTCGTGACGACTGCCATCGAGTGCCGCATCGACAGCGCCGAGCAGAGTGCGGCGACGAGCGCCGTCTTGCCGGTGCCCACCGGCCCGCCGATGCCGACGCGAAGCGGCCGCCACCCCTCGCGAGGCCTCGGCGGGTGCGTTTCGGGCGCCCGGCCGTGGTGGTGGTGCCCCGAGGCGGCGCCCGGCGGCTCTTGGCGCATCATCGACTCGGTTTCAGGATGCAAAGAGGCGAACCTCCCAGTGAGCGTGCTCCTCGGCGGCGAACTCGAGAAGCGGGGCGGACGGTGCGGGCAGGGCGGCGAGCGCGCCGGGGGGTGCTCCGGCGAGCGCGCGCGCCGCCGTCTCGTCGACGGCCGGCGCAAGCTCGCCCAGCATCCCGGCGAGGCCGAACGGGTCGAGGCCGAGCAGCCGCAGGGCGGCGAACGCCGGTCCGGTCACCGCGGCGCTTGCCGCAAGGAGTGCGGCCTGGTCGGGCCCGAGACCTGCGGCGGCGACCATCGCGCCCAACGCGAGCGGGTAGGCCGGGCGCCCGTCGGTCGCCGCCGCAAGGTGCGTGATTGCCGGTGTCGGCGTCGTCGCGCGGGCGAGCCGAAGTAGCCGGCCACCCTGGGCGGCGGCGAGCTCGCGCAGCACCGGTGACGGGCAGCGGGCCTCCGCTTCGTCCTGGAGCGCGGCGAAGTCGGCCGCCTCTTCGAGCCGTGCGGCGGCGGCGGCGAGCGCCGCGTCGAGGAGGCCGGTCGTCTCGAGACGCCCCTCGAGGAAACGGCGGAGGCTCGCGAGATCGCGCACCGACTTCTGGCAGGCATGCTCGAGGCCTCCCGAGAAGGCGTGCCCGCCGGTCGGCATCCGGGCGTCGGCAAGCAGGAGGAAGGCGGCGTTCAGTGTCTTCACGGCGATCAGAAGAGGAAGTAGCGCTGGGCCATCGGGAGTGCCTCGACCGGTTGCTCTTCGATGAGCTCCCCGTCGACGCGCACGGCGAACGAGTCAGAATCGACCGTGATCACCGGCAGCGCGTCGTTATTCGGGAGGTCGGCCTTGGAAAGGCTACGCGTGTCGGCGACGGCGACGAGCCGGCGCCGGAGCTCGAGCCGCTCGGGGAGTCCCTCCGCGAGTGCGAGGGGCGCAACGAAACCGAGGGACGTGGCGCCGACCGAGGCGGCGGCAGCGCCGAACATCGGGCGCGCCATGACGGGCTGGGGGGTCGGGATCGAGGCGTTCGCGTCCCCGATCTGGGCCCAGACGATGACGCCGCCCTTCAACACGAGCGCGGGACGCACGCCGAAGAAGGCCGGGTCGTAGAGGACGAGGTCGGCGAGCTTGCCGACCTCGACCGACCCGATCTCGGCGGCGAGGCCGTGCGTGACCGCCGGGCAGATCGTGTACTTCGCGACATACCGGCGCGCACGCTGGTTGTCGGATGCGCCGTCACCGGGCAGCGCACCCCGGCGCCGCTTCATCACGTGCGCTGTCTGCCACGTCCGCAGCACGACCTCGCCGATGCGTCCCATCGCCTGGGAGTCCGAGCCAATCATCGAAATCGCCCCGAGATCGTGGAGCACGTCCTCGGCGGCGATCGTCGAGGGCCGAATCCGGCTCTCGGCGA
Organism: Actinomycetes bacterium; assembly: GCA_021809805.1. Lineage (GTDB taxonomy): Bacteria > Actinomycetota > Acidimicrobiia > Acidimicrobiales > Bog-793 > JAKABX01. Next base: position 20,610 of record JAJZKA010000040.1, on the reverse strand, counting down.
AGGCGAGGTCCTCGGGCAGGGTCGGGTTGAGGTGGTGGCAGACCATGAGCATGTCGAGGTGCTCGGCGATCGTGTTGGTGGTGTGCGGGCGCGTCGGGTTGGTCGAGGAGGGCAGCACGTTGGCTTCGCCGGCGACGCGGATGATGTCGGGGGCGTGGCCGCCGCCGGCGCCTTCGGTGTGGTACGTGTGGATCGAGCGGCCGGCGATCGCGGCAAGCGTCGACTCGACGTAGCCGGCCTCGTTCAAGGTGTCGGTGTGCAGCGCCGCTTGGACGCCGGTGCGCTCGCAGACGCTCAGGCAGGTGTCGATCACGGCCGGCGTGCTGCCCCAGTCCTCATGGAGCTTGAACCCGCCGGCGCCGGCGCGCACCTGCTCGAGGAGAGCCTCGCTCGAGACCGTGTTGCCCTTGCCGAGCAGGAGCAAGTTGAGCGGCCAGGGCTCGAGCGCCTCGAGCATGCGGGCGAGGTGCCAGCTGCCGGGGGTCACCGTCGTCGCCCGCGTCCCCTCGGCCGGTCCCGTCCCGCCACCGATCACCGTCGTGATGCCCGACGCCAGCGCCTCCTCGAGGATCCCGGGGCAGACGAGGTGCACGTGGCAGTCGATCCCGCCTGCCGTCATGATCTTGCCGTTGCCGGCAATGACCTCGGTCGCGGGGCCGATGACAAGGGCGGGGTCAACGCTGTCCATGACGTCGGGGTTCCCCGCCTTGCCGATGCCGACGATGCGCCCGTCGCGCACGCCGACGTCGGCCTTGACGACGCCCCAGTGGTCGAGGATGAGCGCACCGGTGACGACGAGGTCGAGGGCACCCGCGGCGCGGGTCGCCGCGGACTGACCCATCGACTCGCGGATCGTCTTGCCACCGCCGAAGACCGCCTCGTCGCCGGCGCGCCCGGGGCCGCCACAACGGTCCTCTTCGACCTCGAGGAGGAGGTCGGTGTCCGCCAGGCGGACCCGGTCGCCGGCCGTCGGGCCGTAGAGGGCGGCGTAGTGGGTGCGCGCGATCTCACGCATCGAGCCGCCCGGCGACGAGGGAGCGGAATCCGGCCGCGACGCGCCCACCGCCGAAGTCGACGAGCTCGACGGCCCGCGAGATCCCCGGCTCGAAGCGCACGCTCGTCCCGGCCGCGATTGCGAGATGCCGCCCGCGCGCGGCGTCGCGGTCGAACGCGAGCGCGTCGTTGACCTCGAAGAAGTGGAAGTGCGACCCGACCTGGACCGGACGGTCGCCGGTGTTCAGGACCGAGATGGTGAGCTGCTCACGCCCGCCCCCGATTTCGATCGTCCCCGGGGCGCAGAGGACCTCGCCGGGGATCACGCGATCGGCTCGTGGATTGTGACGAGCTTCGTCCCGTCGGGGAACGTTGCTTCGATCTGGACCGAGTCGAGCATCTCCGGCACGCCCTCCATCACGTCGTCGCGTTCGAGGAGGGTGCGCCCCGCCGCCATGAGCTCATTCACGCTGCGCCCGTCTCGCGCCCCCTCGAGCACGAAGCTCGAGAGGAGCGCAATCGCCTCGGGGTAGTTGAGCCGCAGCCCCCGGCCCCGGCGCTCCCGGGCGAGCAGCGCAGCGCAGTGGACGAGCAACTTCTCCTGCTCGTGTGGGGAGAGGTTCATCGCGTTGCTCCCAGGGGGTTGTGCGTCTCGAGCACGGCGGCCACGGCGAGCGCCTCGGCCTCGGCGAAGGGCTGTGCGACGACCTGCACCGAGAGCGGCAAGCCCTCGCTCGAGCGCGCAACGGGCACGGAGACGGCGGGGCAGCCGAGCAGCGAGACGGCGCGGCAGTGCGCCATCAGCGGCCAGCCGGACACGATGGAGTCGTCGACCTCGAGCTCACCCGCCGGCGAGCAGGCTGGTCCCGGGGCTACCGGCAGCAGCAGGACGTCGAGATCGTCGAAGATCCGTAGCGCACGCGCCCGGACCTCGAGGGCGTGGCGCCGACGTCGTGCCTCCTCCAGCGGATCGGGTGGCGGGATCGCGTCGAGCGCGGCACGGACGGCGTCGCCCGGCTCGCGTCCGCGCGCGGCCAGCGCAAGACGGTGGTCGGCGAGCTGTTCGAGGGCGCGCAGGTCGTTGTAAGCCTCGAGCGCGCCGCGCAGCGCGTCGGGGCGCTCGACGACATCGCGAACGAACGGCTCGAGGGCCGCCGCCGCGCTGCGGCAGGCGTCCTTGGTCTCGGCGCGGACGGGTCCGAGCGTCGCGCCGTCGCAGACGCCGACGCGTAGCGCCGCCACGCTCACCTCGAGCCGCATGGGCGCGGGCGGCCCGCAGAAGGGATCGAGCCCGTCTGGTCCGGCGAGCACGCCGAGGAGGAGCGCGAGGTCGGCCACCGAGCGGGCGAGCGGCCCGACGACCTGCAGGGCGCCCTGGAGCGTCGCCGGATTGACGAGCGCCGGCCCGTCGAGGCCGAGGCCGCCGCCGAGACCGGGAAGCTGGCCGGTGCCCGGTATGCGGCCCGGCGTCGGGCGGAGCGCCATGATGCCGGTGCACTGGGCGGGCCAGCGCAGCGAGCCGCCAAAGTCGCTTCCGAGCCCGAAGCTCGACCCGCCCGTGGCGACGGCGACGGCCTCGCCGCCGCTCGATCCGCCCGGTGAGAACCGTTCCCCGTACGGGCTTGCCGTCGCACCGGCGACCGGGCTCTCGCAGGTGACCCCGAACGCAAACTCCGGGCAGTTCGTCTTGCCGACGAGGAGCGCGCCGGCGGCGCGCAGTCGTGCGACGGCGGTCGCGTCGTGGCGGGGGACGAGGTCAGCGAAGGCGGCGCTCCCGAGCGTCGTGCGCACGCTAGCGGTGGCGATGATGTCCTTCACGGTGAAGGGGATACCGTGCAGCGGCCCGAGGCGGTCGCCGCGGACGACCGCTTGCTCGGCGGCGGCGACCTCGCCCGCCAGCTCGTCCTCGCGGCGCGTGATGAAGGCACTCGCGCCGATCCCGTCCCGGCGGGCGCGCGTGGCGGCGACCACCTCTCCGACGCTGACCTGCCGGGTCGCAATCGCGGCGCCGAGCGCCGTCAGGTCGGCGCCCGCAGGGTCGTCGGAGACGGTGGCCGTCATCGATGCTCGCCGTCGGCGCGGTTCACGAGGCAGCTGCTCGAGCCGTGGTTGGCGAGCTCGCTGAGGACGCGTTCGCGCTCGCCGCGGCGCAGCGCGACCAAGGCGCTCGTGGTGGGTGCAGCCCACGAGAAGGTCACCGGCGCTCTGCGCCGCGCTGCGGAGGTTCGCCGACATGTAGAGCTGCATCTGCCCCATGGGCTGGCGTTGGGCGCGCAGCAGCCGCTGGTGGTCCGAGAGCGACACGAGGCCGATATGGAGCGTGGATTCGCCGCGAGGCCACACTGGCTACGTCCCCAGCCGAGCGGCGTCCCACGTCGCTGCGAGGGTGAACTCCATCGCCGTGACGCCTTCCGCGGCCGGCGATGGGAGCGCCTCCTCGATCGCGAAGAGCTCCAGTGCATGCCGCAACGTGTAGATCTCGCGCCGGCCGACTTCCGAGAGCGAGACGATGCGCACGCCCCGCAGCGGCGTCTGTTCGAGCAGTCCCTGCTCGGTGAGCACGCGCAGCGCCTCGCGCAGCAGCGAGCGGGAGATGCCGAACTCGCGCGTCGGCCGCTGCTCTTGCAGCCGCTCGCCGGGGGCGAAGATGAGCGCGCTGAGCTCCTGCGCGGCCAGTTCGACGGGGCTGGGCTGGTGGAGGTGCCGGCGATCGAATGCGGGAGAGCCTTGCTTGGCCACGCGCGCCGCGTCAAGAGAGCTCGGCTCAAATGTCGAGACATTCGGCACGACTGCGTCGGAGACATCCTTGTTCAGCATGGGCCCGTAACCGCGATTGTGCGCGCGCCGAGCGAGCCATGATGCCCTGTGTTCCACGACACGAACGTAAGTCTGCGGCTGGAATTCCCAACAATTCCAGACGCCCACGGCGGCGCGGGCGCGTCGCTCGTCGCTCGTTGCTCGTTGCTCGAGAGGATCGTGCACTGGCCGCGCGACCGGCCACGCGGGCGCCTCGAACCTGACGCAGAGGGCTGTGACCCGTGCGATCTCGCTCGACGTCGCGCCACTGGAGCTCGAGAAGGGGAGTTGCTTGCCACAGCAGGTCTCGGGGGGGGGGGGTCTTGCACCGTCTTGCCGAGGAGTCCAAGAAGAAATCGTTCTTCTGGCGTCCGACGCCCGTGATCTTCACCGCGGCGCCGTGGACGGTGGCCTGGCGCACCTCTGGCGCGTGAGCGATATGGGCGGATGGCTTTCTGCACATGACCAGTGGCGTGGGCGAGATCTCCACCCGTCTCTGTATCAGCGCAGCGCAGAGACATAGCTTCTCGCAGAAGTCCTCGGCGGGAGCGATCATGTCTCGGCGAACCGGCGGTTGCTGGCAGCGCTGCTCGCAGCCCCGGCCGCCAGCGTTCCTGGGCGAGCCTCGCAGCGGCCGCGGCGACTCGGGCGATGGAGCCGAGGAATGCAGGACGGGACTTCGTTGCACCACCACGTTGACGCATCCGGTGACACGAAGAGGTTCGTCATCATCAGCTCCTCGCGAGCCCACGCTCTGTCGCCGCGCGGGTACGGCGTACCGCCGACATTGTCTACAAGTGCTGTTGCTTCGAAGTGTCCACTCTGTTTCAGGAAGATAAACCCCCGCAGCGGCACCCGGCACGCCCATCATGAGCTGGGGCGGAGGGTCGGCGTGTAGCGGCAACCGGACTGCCGATTCGGCGCGCCAGGAACTTGGCCGTGTGAGAGGAGGCGGCATCTGCCCGTCTGAGGGTTGCTCGACGTCGGCAGGGCTCGGATAGGTGCGAACCCGGGGTGATTGTCACCACGCGCATCGGCACGTCCGAAGTTTCGTCGCGGTTCGGTCACGCACCGCGGCCGCCGCGGCCGGTCGAGACCGTCGTTCGGTTCGGTGCGTCGACGGATCGGGACGTCACCTTTCGGACAGTTCGGAAGTGCGCTAGCTGGCACATCTGCAAGGAGACTCCTAGCGGTCGTCCGCCCGTGACACGCGGCCGTCGTTCGATGTGGCGCAATTAACGTGGCCTTCACTTGCTCGCAACGCCGGGAAAACAACTGTCGTGCAACGCTGGCCCATGTCACAGTTCCGTCGTGTTGTCGGCAACCTTGCGCGCTGAGCGCAGCTCTGAAGCAGTCCGCGGAACGCCGCGAAGCGCGCTCCGCGAGGCGGTTGTGCCGCGTCGGCTGTCTCACGGCTCGTCACTCCACGCATCCGTTGCACGCATCGAGACGGCCCTTGACAGCATCTTGCCTATCATAGACAGTAGTCGAATGGTCGCCTAGGATGATTGGGCGAACTGAACTGAGGGGGTACTGAGTGCAGTTGCTTGGGAGAATGAGGCAGTGTCGGCTCGCGTTTGTGGCCGCCGCGGCAGCGCTGGCTGCGACCAGCGCAGTGAGTGTCGCCCCGGCTGTGAGTGCCAGCGCGGGCCCGCTCGGAAGAGCTAGACCGAAAAGTACGAACGCCTTTCCTGTTGTGGCAGCGCAGCCCGGTACTGCTATCCCGAAGACAACGGTTAACTTTGGGATGAGACCAGTGGCCAATGACGTGATGTTCGTGAGCGCCATAAAGCAGGGCTGGTTCAAGGACGTCGGGATCAGCATCGCGCCGGCGCCGGACGGCAACAGGTCGACGTTCGACAACGCTGTGCCGCTGCTGTTGAACAACCAGCTCAATATTGAGGCACTAGACCCGATTCCCACGATATCGACACTCGGAACTGAGAGTTCGATCCGCTTTATCGGATTGTCAGACATCTTTCTGGGCTATCAAATCCTCGCGGCCCCCAGCGTGCATGCGAAGACAGTCAGCGACTTCATGAAGCAAGGTCTCAGCTTCAAGAATGCCATCGCGAAGACGCTGGATCAGATGAAGGGCCAAACCCTCACGATTCCACCAATCATCAGCGACCGAGGGTTTCTAGATACAGCGTTTGCGGCGGGCGGTCTTACCCTGAGCAACACCGTCCATGTCACGGTGACCCCCGACTCCAACGCGCTGAACCTGGCGAGCGGCGGCCATGTCAAGTTCGTGTCATTCGACGGCGCTCCGTTCACGGCACAGCTGCTAGGTGCAGGTTGGACGCCAATCGTGACGCCACTTGACCTTTCGAAGAACCTTCCGCCAGGCGTAACTTCCCCGGCTGAGCTACTGGTCGAGCCTCCAGGAATCGCCACAACGGCAACCTGGGCGAGTCAAAACCCTGACACGGTGCTGCGGTTCGTGTCAGTAATGTTCCGGCTTATCAGTGCGATTGACAGCTCACCGTCGAAGAACCTCGCTTACGAGCTCGGGTACCTCAATGCATTCGCTGGCACGCACCTGACCATCAAAGAACTTCAGTCGAACATCTTGAAGCTCGACCCGCTCATCTCGTTCCAGCAGCAGGCTCCATACTTTAACAGTCCGACGTCAGCGCTCTATTACAAGAACTGGTTTGAAGCTACGCTGAACTACGACGTTAAGCACGGGGCCCTTCCGAAGGGCAACTACTCGGCAGACAATCTCATTTGGGCCGGCTCTGTCTATCACGAACTGGTCAACTACCAGCACAAGACACAAGCGTTGCTCGCCAAGGCAGGCAAGTCGCACCTTTCAGCGAAGCAGGAGAGTCTCGTTCGCCAGGCAAAGAAGTACTACTCCTGGTTCGACTTCCTTGACTCGTATCGCTTTGCCAAGGCTGCCGTGGCGTAGCGCATGCAGCTCGACGGCTAACCACAGGCTGATAGCGGCCGGCCTCAGCAGGGGACTCCCCCAGAAGAGGCCGGCCGCCAGCTGAGTAGCTTCGATTGACAAGGTGGGTACATGCAGGCTGCGTCTACCGTCAGGGCCGGCAATTCGCATTCCCGAGTGAGGGGCATTCTGCTTCGGCTGGCGGGTGTCGGTGTCCTTCTCGGGTTTTGGCAGCTGATGGCCGTACTTCTACCGCCGAGCCGCCTCGTTGGGCCTTGGAATGCGGTCTCAGATCTTGTCCACCACTACAACAACGATCCCCTGATCAGCTTCTTTGGCTTCAGCGCGGCTGGATATGGGGGCCTGATGTACTTCACCGTTCGCAACGTCATCGTCGGAGTCGCGGTTGGTGGTCTTTGCGGAGTAGTGGGCGGTGTGGCGCTCGCGCGCACCGAGCGTACCCGTGCCGCGACCGAACCGGCTCTAGTCACCCTCGGTACCGTTCCGATCCTTGCGGTCATGCCGTTGTTCGTCATCTGGTTCGGAGTCGCTTCCTATACGAGCGTGATTCTCGTTGCCCTCTACACGACCATCTTGCTTGCACAATATGCAATGCGGGCCGCTGAAAACCTGCCGCCCATCTACGAAGCGCGCGCCAAGACATGCGGGGCTCGGATGGGAACGCGAGTGATCCGAGTCCTCGTTCCGGGAGTAATGCCTGAAATCCTCGGCGGACTCAGAGTGGCGCTCGCGTTCAGCTGGGGACTTGAGGTATTTGCCGAGACGCTTGGGGCACCAAGCGGACTGGGGCAGGGAATCCAGATTCTTTCCAATACCGACAATGTTCAGGGAATCTTGGCCATCGTGCTGCTTATTGCCGCGGTGGCTCTCTTGGTGGACGCTCTGTTGATGGCGGCCGCGCGGCTGCTGTTTAGGTGGAGGTAGAATGAAGACGGCGCGCATCTCCAGCCAGAAGAGCGAGGATAGCGACAGCTCGCAGGCAGCCAACATTAGCGCGGGGCGAACAACCGGCGCGCTCCAGTCGCTTGGCGACCGGGCTCCCAACGCCGACGTCCGTCTCGATGCGGTATCGGTCACATTCATGCGTAGCAACGGTGACAGAGTTACTGCAATCGAAAACGTCGACCTCACGGTCAAGACTGGTGAGCTGCTCTGCGTCATCGGCCGGTCAGGCGAAGGAAAGACCACGCTCCTGAACGTCGTAGCGGGCTTGGTTGAACCGAGCGAGGGCCGAGTACTGGTGGGCGAACGGGAAATACATGGCACGGGCGCTGACCGAGGTGTCATCTTTCAAGGAGACGCGGTCTACCCGTGGATGCGCGTCGCCGACAACGTTGGATTCGGCCTGCGAGTTAAGGGCGTCCGGCGGCCCGAGAGGGAAAGGGTAGTAGATGAGTACCTCGAGCTTGTAGGCCTCTCGCACGTCGCGAAGTCGTGGCCCCGCGAGCTGTCGGGTGGCATGCGGAGCCGAGTCGCAGTCGCGTCGGTGTTTGCAAACGACCCCGAGGTGCTTCTGGCTGATGAACCATTTGGTGCACTCGACTACGTGACGCGTCGGCGGCTGCAGGGAGTCATGCTTGACCTTTGGCAGCGCACGGGAAAGACCATTCTCTTTGTCACGCATGACGTTGAAGAGGCTCTACTTCTGGCGACGCGCATTATCGTTGTCGGCGGAGGACACGTCCTCGACGACCGACCCGTGAACTTGGCTCGACCACGCGACGAAGAGGTTCTCGCCTCGTCAGAGGCGGTCGAGACACGGCGTCGGCTGCTTTCCTATCTGGGCCTCGAGCCTGGGGCGGGCTCGGCAGTTGGGCAGACCAATGAGTAATGCTCCAGTGCGCCCCCTTTCTCCGCGGCGCCTCGCCGGGAGTCTCATTTCTCCTGTCGCTTTACGCCTGGAGATGGTCGTCCTGCTGGCGGTCACGTGGGAGCTTGTGGCGCATTACGCAGTGACACGAATTGGCACGAGTGGAGAGCCAATCTTCCCGAGCCTGGAATATCTCGCCAAGGACTCGTTCCTGCAGATGTCTAACTATTGGTCAGGAGGTTGGGGGGCACCTTCCCCGGGTAATGGCGGAACGCAGACGTACCTCGGTGCGGTACTCGCCCTGGCGAGTGCGTCGTTTGCCTCGTTCGGGCGCCTATTTGCAGGAGTAGGCTTAGGCTTCGTCCTCGGAGTGGTCCTTGGACTCGCTGTGTCGGCTTCGAAGGCAGCGCGCTCAGTTCTGAGCAGCCCGGTTCACTTTCTTCGTATGGTGCCGTTTTTGGCACTTGCCCCACTTTTTGAGGTGTGGTTTGGCAAGAGCGATATCGGTGCGATCGTGTTTATCGGCTACGGCAGCCTTGTCGTAACATTCGTCGGCATCGTCAACGCAGTTGGATTGGTACCAGCGGTTCAGCTCGCGCGCGCCCGAACAGAAGGAGCGACGCGTCGCCAGATATATCGGTGGGTCATCTTGCCGAGCATCGTGCCCGCCATGCGGGCGACGATCCTTGTGATAATAGGCCTTGGGTGGACTCTGGATGTGGCGGCAGAAATGCTTGGCGCTCAGAGTGGTCTTGGCGTGATCATGGAATACGCGTTGCGCTTCGCTTACACCGGACGCGTCATCCTCGTGTCGTTCGTCTATCTCGTTTATGCCGCTGCATCGTTCTATGCGGTGCAATGGCTTACGGGCTGGGCAATCAGATGGCACCCCAGTCAGGCTAAAGCTAGGCGCAGGCGCAGGTTTTCGGTCAAACCCGCGTTGGCTCTTAAGTAAGGAATGGCTGTGGCTAGCGGCTTCAACAACTCAAGGACTATCGTGCTCGAGGAGCCCGGGCGGTTCATCGAGCGAGTGTTCCGAATTCCTGAAATCGGCGCGGATGAGTTCCTCATAAGAGTGGACATGGTCACCATTTGCGGAGGTGATCTCATCGAGTATCGAGGTGAGAACCGAAAGGCGCACTATCCGCTACTGATGGGCCATGAGCTTGTTGGAACGGTGCAGACCATCGGTCAAACCGCGGCAATCCGCCATGGTGTTGAAGTAGGCGACAAGGTAATGGTCGAGCCGTACATTCGGTGCGGCCAATGTGAGTATTGCCTCAGAGGCGCCTACCACTTCTGCGAGGCCGGGATGGTCTACGGTGTCACGATTTCCTGCGACCGTCCACCGCATCTGTGGGGCGCGTACTCCCAGTACCTCTACGGAGCGCCGGGGGCCCGAGTTCATCGGCTCTCACCGAGCGTGAGCGATCAGGCCGGCTGCATGGTTACGGTGCTCGGAAACGGCGTGCGCTGGGTGCGTACCCGGGGTCAGATGCGCATTGGCGAGAATGTGCTCATAACGGGTCTCGGCGTGCAGGCGCTGGCCTCAGTCGCAGTGGCCCGCGCTGCAGGAGCGCAGCAAGTGGTCGTCGCCTGCAGGGAAGAGTTTGGGCCAAGGCTACAACTCGCCCGTGATCTCGGCGCCACACACATTGTCGCTGTTGACGATATCCCAGCCGGAACTGCGGATATGGCGGCGATCCGAAAGATCGTGGGTGTTACGGGCGGGGGGCCGGAACTCGCCGTCGAATGCACGGGCGCCGAGCCCATGATGAGTCTTGCAGTCAGCGCGCTCAAGCCGAGCGGAAGGATTGTTGCGGCGGGAACTCGGGGTGGCAGGCCTCTCTCGCTCGATCTGGATGAAGTCGTATTCAAAGAGGTAACCATCTTGGGCGGGCTCGGGCAGGCCGGTGACACGGAGCTTGCTGCTGCACTAGTCAACTCGGGCGAGTTACCCATCGAGCGAATGGTTAGCCACGTATTTCCGCTCGGCGATGCTGCGAAAGCACTTGAGCTGATGATGGAAGGTCGCGACGAGGTGGTTCACATCGGTCTCGACCCGTGGAGCTGAGCGATGCACGGAAGGGGCGATGACGACGAGCACTGAGAAGACGCGCCTTGGATTTATCGGCCTTGGGGCGATGGGCCTACCGATGGTGCAGAATCTTCTTCGCGCTGGCCATCAGGTCACGGTGATGAGCCGCTCGCCTGCGCCCGTAGAGAAGGCAGTGAGGGCTGGAGCGTTGCAGGCGAACGACCCGCGCTCGGTGGCGGACCGCAGTGACCTAGTGATCACGATGCTTCCTACATCGGCCGATGTTCTGGCTGTGTTCGAGGGTCCAGCTGGTGTACTGGCCGGCGCACATGCAGGCCTTGTCTTCATCGACATGAGCTCGGTAGCACCCGGCACGGCGAGGCGAGTGGCTGAACTGGGAAGAGCGCGCGGGATTCGCTGCCTGGATGCACCCGTGTCCGGCGGTGTGAAGGGTGCTTGCGAAGGGACGCTCGCCATCATGGTCGGTGGTGAAGATGCAGTCGTCGACGAGGTGATGCCCATACTCGCAACGCTCGGCCGTAAGGTCGTGCATGTCGGTCCGGCTGGCGCCGGCCAGGTGGCCAAGATCGCGAATCAGATGATTGTGGCTGGGTCAATCGCGGTGGTCGCGGAGGCACTGACGGTCGCGCGAGAAGCGAATGTCCAACCGTCCCGCGTCATCGAGGCCCTTGAGGGCGGCTTTGCAGATAGCGCCATACTGCGTCATCACGGACGCCGTATGGTTGCAGACGAGTTCGATCGTGGATTTCGGCTGTCATTGCAGCTCAAGGACTTGGATCTGGCGATGGACTTGGCGAGGGAGGAGGCGCTGAATCTCAGCGTGACAAGCTGCGTCCGAGATCTTGTTGCACGGGCGGTCGTGGCCGGCTTCGGTGAGGCCGACCATGCCGCACTCATTCGCGTGGTAGCCCGCGATGCGGCGTCCTTGAGACAGATCGGCCCGAGGACGGTTGAGGACGACGCATGAGAATGACGATTCTTGCTCGGGTGCCGCAGCACCGACAGCGGCCATCGTTCGCCGCAAGCACGCGTCTCCCATCGATGTTGTTGCGCCGTGCCTCGAGTACTGTGACGAGCACGATCGGTTCAAGGCGGTTGTCTCGTCGTGATCAGGTGGTGACTTGTCAGACAGGGCGCGTGAGGGACGACAGATGCCATAACGGCTTGGGGAACAATCCCCCCCGAGGGCATGCTGGAAGGGACATCCTTGGTAATCGAACGCAGGAGAATCGCGTCGAGTTGTGTACGTCTTTCGGCTCGGCGCTCCAGCTGGGGGGTCGTCTGGACGCGAGGGTGGTACCTGAGCGTGGAGCCTCTCTGCGGAACAAGCCCCTCGGAGCCTCGTAGGGTATGCGCGCATTCGTGGCATCAGTGGCCGCGCGCTTTGCGGTGCGTCGTGGCGTGCGAGCACAGTGCTCGCGGCTCGTTGGGGTCACGTCGTAGTGCGACGGCTCAACGTGGACGCACGATTTGCAGGAGATGTCAATCCATCGTCTACAATAGGCAATATGTTGGACCACGGATGTGCCAGCGATCTCGACGATGTCGTGGCTGCGAATTGGGTCCGTGAGGTCGCACCACTAGCCCGCCGTCTGGTTAATTGGCGCGCTCCCATTGTCGGCGCTGACTTGGACGTCCAAGCGGTCGGCGTGGGCGAACGAGATGGACTCTACGGCCCCCTTATGTTGACGTGGTTCCAAGATCGAACCGCGGAGCCGAAGATCTTTTATCTGAAAGAGCATGCGATCTACCTGCAGCTCGCTTCCAGGTGCTTCGACTATTTTCTGGATTGCGCGGAGACATGTCGCCTCGCCCTTAGCGACGGAAGCCGCATGCGAATTGCGGTCACCAACGACGTCCTGCAGGTGATGACGCCTACACCACCGGGAGCGTATAGCATGATTCGGCATCATGCACTGATGTTTCTTGCGGCGACGCTGTGGCTGCCCAAAGAGCAGAGGCAGCGGTGGCTCCATATCTATGGACGTTCTCTGGCTGCGGTGCGGCAAGAACTTGTCACTGCTTCCGATCTGTCGGCTCTCCTCCGCGACGTGGAATCGCGTGCGTTCGCAGTCTTTAGGGCGGCGCGTCTACCACCCGGAGAGGTCCCGGATGAGCTGCTAGGCCGGATGACGGGGCAAGAGATCCGAGATGTCGGTGAATACATGATCTATTGCAACGCGGCCGTAGGTCTCCTTGCGGCTCGACTAGACCGCGCTCGCGCGCGTGGCTGGTCGGAGGATGCGTGGCTAGCACGAGAAGTCGAAGAGTATCGAAGCGACTATTACCTGTACGACGATATTGACAACTTGCGCTCAGTCGATGACCGGGAGACGGAGCGGTCAAGGCAAGCGCGGGGTGAATCAGACACGGAGGGAAACCGGTGACCAAGCTAGATCTCCTGGTTCGCAATGCACATGCTGTCATCGCGGACCAGACGGTGTGGTGTGACATCGGTATCTCGGCCGGGCGGATAGCGACAATCACGCCGTGGAGCTCAGATAAGCCCGTGAGCAGTCGGACGCTCGACGCTGACGGGCGATGGGTGATCCCGGGAGCGATCGATACACATGCCCACATTGGGCAAGTGGCGCCCGAGTACGAAGATCGCGAGGGTCTCGGCAGTGATTCCAACTTCCTTTGGGAGTCACGTGCGGCACTAAGTGGCGGATTGACGACAGCGCTGAATTATCTCAAGTTCGGTCAAGGGCCCATGCTCGACACGCTTCACTGGCAGCGCGAGTCAGCGGAAAAGCACTGCCTGATCGATGTGCTGTTCCACGGCTACATCATGAACGACATGCATATGAGCGAACTGGATGCCGCGATCGAACATGGAATTCGCTCCTTCAAGATCTTCTTGCCCTACCGGGGTGAGGAGGCGCGCTCGCTCGGGGGTATCAGCAGCCTTAACTATGGCGAGCTCCAGCTAGCACTGCGGCGGCTCAGCTCATTGGGAGGACAGGCGCTTATCCACGCAGAAGACGGTGACATCGTGGAGATTTCCACGCGCGACCTGATGGTGGACGAGGGTGGTTCCCTGCACGACTGGGAAGCGAGCCGGCCAACGGCGGCGGAGGGGACGGCATCGTTTGTGGCTCTGTATCTTGCTCGCCGCGAAAGGTGCCGCGTTACGATCGTGCATGTATCCAGCAAGGAGGCAGTGGAAGCGCGGCGAAGCTTTCCCGATGTAGATGCCACCCTCGAGTCTTGCCCGCATTATCTAACGCTTTGCGTCGAGGACGGCCTAGGGCCGATCGGCAAAGTCGCACCGCCGATTCGTCACCGCGTCGATGTTGACGCGTTGTGGACGGCCGTTCAGGACCGGGAGATCACGTTCTTCGGATCCGACCACAACGTGTGGCCGCAGGATGCTAAGTGCACTGTATGGACGGCGAAGGCGGGATTGCCAGGGATTGACCTTCTTCTCCCGCTCTTGCTCACGAAGGGTCATGTTGAGCGTGGTCTGTCACTTCCGCAAATCGTAGAACTCACCTCGACGAATGCTGCTCGGCGCTTCGGACTGTACCCACAGAAGGGAACGATCCAGGTTGGTGCGGACGCCGACCTGGTGATTCTTGAATCTGGCTCCAAGCACATCAGGGCTGCGCAGTCCTCCTCGGCGGTCGACTACTCGCCCTACGAGGGGACCGTCCTCAAAATGTGGCCGCACATGACGGTGAAGGGCGGCAAGATCGCTTTCGACGGTGTCGATGTCGACGATGGCAATATCCCTCGTGGACGCATTCTGAACGACTCTTTCGTCAGTGCAGCATCTGCAAGCGAGAGCTAGGTCGAGAAGCATGGAGCAGTGGGAGTTCGAGCAGGTCGAGAGTGCATGCCGCTCAGATGAGCCCCGCGCAGAGCGCGTACTTACCGGCGACGGCTGGGCGGTGGTCAGACTGGGAAGTGGCGAGAGAAGGAACGCTCTCAGCCTGAGCGATTGGCAGGAAATCACCTCGACCTTCCACAAATGGGCTACCCAGGATGGGCCGCGGGCCGTTGTGCTCAGGGGCAATGGTAGATCGGCGTTTTCCGCCGGCGCCGATATCGCTGAGTTCCCCAAGTTGCGAATCGGCCTTAATAGAGCCGCGGCTTACAATGCGACAATATCGGACGCAATAAATAGTGTCGCTGCGTATCCCTGGCCAGTGGTGGCAATGATAAATGGCATCGCCGTGGGCGGAGGCTGCGAGCTTGCGGCAGCTTGCGACGTGCGAATCGCATCGGGAGCCGCTGTGATGGGGCTGCCCATTTCGAAGCTGGGAGTCATCCTGGGGGTCACGGAGACCCAATCACTGCTCCGTCTCGTGGGACCAGCGAAGTTGAAGTGGCTCATCTTCAGTGGAGAACTCATTGGCGCCGAGGAGGCGCGGCGTATCGGCCTAGTGGAGTCACTGGTCGACGAGTCCAACCTCTCCCGGTCGACGGCGCAGTTCGTTTCGGCTGTCTTAGGTGGATCGCCGGAAACGATCCGCGCCTCCAAGTACGTCACCGACCTCTGTTCGCGGAGCAGCGTCTCACGCGACGTCGAACAGCTCATCCCGATGGCTGTAGCTGCTTACGAGTCGGACGGCTATCAACAACGAGTGCTGGAATTCCTTAAGCGCCGCTCTGGAGATCGATGAGATGGGTGTTCTCGACGGTATAAGAGTCGTGGATTTGACAAGGTATTTGTCTGGTCCGACGGCGACGATGATGCTCGCGGATATGGGCGCGGATGTCATCAAGGTTGAAGGGCTGCCTGGGGGGGATCCTGCACGCCAGTCGGGAAAAGAGGTTGGCGGCGAGACGGTCTATTTCCTGGCCTCAAACCGAAACAAGCGGAGTCTCGCTCTGAATTTGCGGACCGAGGCGGGGCGTGCGCTGTGTCGGCGACTGATCTCCCGAGCCGACGTCGTAGTTGAGAACTTCAAACCGGGTGTCGTCGAGAAGATGGGACTTGACTGGACGGCGTGCGCTGCGCTGAACGAGCGACTGGTCTATTGCTCGATCACCGGGTTCGGTAGGATTGGCATCGGCGCCTCGCTCCCTGGTTTCGATCAGACTGTGCAGGCAATGTCGGGACTGATGAGTGTTACGGGTACGTCTGAAACCGGTCCTCTGAGGGTGGGCATAGCGATAGCGGACTCTGCTACGGGCGTGTTCAGCGCTTACGGAATCGTTGCTGCTCTATTCAACCGAGAACGCAGTGGCCGCGGCCAGTTTGTCGATTGCTCGCTTATGGCGTCGATGCTGTCGCTAATGTCTTATCAGGCACAGCGGTACCTGAGCGCCTCCGAAGTTCCCGGCCAGGATGGTAACGATCATCCAATCATGTTTCCACAGGGCACATTCAGAACGCAGAGTGGCGCGGTCACGATCGCCTGCGGTAACGAAGATATGTGGAGAAGGCTGTGCATTGCATTGTCGTTAACGTCGCTGTCCGAAGACGAACGCTTTAAGAGCAATGCACTGCGGATGGAGAACCGTGCGGAGCTGCGGAAGCTGCTGGAGGCAAAGCTCGGCGAGGGAAATAGCGCATTCTGGCTCCAGCGCATTAGCGAAGCAGGCGTGCCGTGTGGGCCCGTGCTTAGCGTCTCGGAAGCACTGGAGCATCAGGTAACTGCGGAACTCGGCATGGTAAGACGCGCCACGCACTCAAGTCTCGGCACAATGCGCCTGCTGGGGCGCGCCGTTCATATCGCTGGGGATGACGGTAGCGGTGAGAGCTCTCCCGAAGATGACTGGCTGCGCTTGGCGCCTCCTCTGTTGGGAGAGCACAGTGCAGAGATCTGCCGAGAGGCACGATACTCGGAAGAAGAGATCGCCTCGATGCTCACTGATGGCATTATCAAGTTGCCTGCACGCCCTTGACGCGCTTCGAGGCACATGGTCGCCGGCGAGGCGAGGTCCTGCTCCTGAAAGGTGATCGCATGCACACGGCCGAAGAACCGTATGTCCGGAAAATCTGGAAGCTTCCCGAGTATCGAGGTCTAGCTGCGATCAACCGGACTGGCTTTGTCGCACCACCCACGGTTGTTGACTCGGTTGTCACGGAGCTGCGCCGAATGCTCCTTTCCGGCGAGCTGCGTCCGGGGGAGCGCCTCGTAGAGGAGCGTCTCACCGAGCACTTGGGGGTGAGCCGACCGCCGCTACGGGAGGCGCTCCGAGTACTCCAGCGCGATGGCGTCGTGACCTATATGCCGCGGCGCGGGGTGACTGTAACGCCGCTCGTGCCGCAAGACGTGAGGGAGATATACAGTCTGCGATGGTCGCTGGAGCGTCTCGCGGTGGACCTATCACTCCCGATTGACACGGAAGAGAGACTCGCTCCTCTCCAAGAGGCACTCCAGGAGATGCGTGTCGCCGCCGAGGCGAACGACGGCGCGGGAGTGGCACACGCCAACTGGGAATTTCACCTTGGACTCTGCAGCATGCCTGGCCATAGGCGCCTGGTCGCGAGCTACCAGCGTCTGATGATGCAGCTGCAGATCTGCATGGCAATGAACCTCCGACTTAGGGAGCAACTGTATGGCGATGCGCTTGAGAGCGTTGTTAGGCACGAGGCGCTGCTCGAAGCGATTCGCAGTGGCGAGCGCGAGCAGGTCCATGAAGAACTTGACCACCACGGCGATCTCACCTTCATGGAGCAACTGGACACGCTCATGGAGGAAGGGGACCTCTGAGCGACACCCGATCGGAGTTCAGTCTCTGGGCTGGAAGGGAGATATAACGTGATTCGCGTTAGCGTCGCCCCGTTGCCATCCGCACCTCGGACTTTGCAGGTCATCGATGAGGCGGGTGGTGTGGTCGTACCCCTCGAAGAAGCTGAAGTCCTAGTGTGGCAAACAAATTCGGCAAACGGGCTCGCGGAGACGGTCGCGGCCGCGCCAGGTTTGCGCTGGGTGCAGCTCACCTCTGCGGGCGTGGATTGGCTGCTCGGGAGCGAGGTTGAGCCAACGGGGATCATCTGGACTTGCGCCAAGGGTGGTGCAATGGGGGAAAATGCTGCGGAACACGCCCTGCTCCTCGTGCTCGCAGCGGCGCGCCAACTCCACAGTTTCGTACGCGCTCGCACGTGGACTGGTGAGGCGGGTCGCCGACTTGCCGGATCCCGCGTGGGCATCATTGGCGGCGGTGGCATCGGGCGGTCGCTTGCAACATTCTTGCAGCCGTTGGGCGTCGATGTCGCAGTCGTGAGGCGAAGCTCTTCTCCTGTCGAGGGCGCTCAGCGGGTTGTTGGTCCGGACTCGCTCGATTCTGTGCTCGAGTGGAGCGACTTCGTTGTGCTCGCGACACCCCTCACTCGAGAAACGCGAGGTTTCATGGACAGAAGGCGTCTCTCCCTGTTCAAGGACGATGCGTGGCTTGTGAACGTCGCAAGGGGTGCGCTCGTGTGCACAGACGATCTTGTGGCTGCTTTGCACGCGGGCGACCTTGGCGGCGCTGCACTTGACGTGGTGGACCCGGAACCGTTGCCGGCGGACCACCCTCTCTGGCAGATGAGCAACGTCATCCTGACGCCGCATGTGGCGAGCACGAGAGAGATGGCACCCCATGCTGTGGCAGCAGTGCTTGCTGAAAACATGCAGCGGTGGGTGCGTGGGCTGCCTCTAGCCGGCGTGGTTGACCCGGATAGGGGCTATTAGCCGCTTCACGCCACGGCCTGATCCTTGGGCGAGTCCGACAGAACGACCAGTACTGAGGGCAGAGCAACTTGAGCGTTTATGCACTTGGAGACCGCATTCCCAGGATCGCAGAGGGAGCTTACATCCACCCAGAGGCGGTCATTATCGGCAATGTCACAGTCGAGGAGAAGTCAACCGTGTGGCCGTCCGCGGTGTTGCGCGGCGACTATGGAGCGATCGTCATTGGCGCCGGAACGTCGATCCAAGACGGAGCGGTGATCCATGCCACAGAGGAGGATGCGACGGTCATAGGGGACGACTGCGTCATTGGCCACCTGGCGCATTTGGAAGGATGCGAAGTAAGGAGCGGCGCCCTAGTCGGATCCGGTGCCATCGTGCTAGCGCGGGCAGTTATTGCGGAAGGCGCATTGGTGGCAGCGGCTGCGCTGGTGGGAGAGGGCGTGGCTGTACCGCGAGATTCTGTCGCGATTGGTGTTCCCGCGAGAATACGTCCAATAAGCGATGCCGCCCGTGGGCTCGTGCCTCGCTACGCCGACCTCTACGTCTGCAACGGGATGCGGTATGCGGAGGAATTGCGCCGTATTCAATAGAATCTGTTGGCTTGTATCGGCCGCAGGCAGCGCTGCCAGTGGAGGCTGCGCCGTCAGCGAGGAACTGGGTCCGTGCCAGCAAGTCCGCGCATGCCCAGCGCCGTGACCGGGCCCCCTTGAGCTGGTCCACCCGTTGTGCGAGTCCGATGCCCGAGAATGGGCAGGGAGGACCACACGACGATGAAGCGACGCCGGCACACGCCCGAGCAGATCATCCGCAAGCTCGCCGAGGCCGACAAGCTGCTTGCTCAGAACAAGGGAATCGAGGAGATCGCCCGACACCTCGAGATCACCGAGTCCACCTACCACCGCTGGCGCAACCAATACGGCGGGATGAAGGCCGACGACGCGAAGCGGCTCAAGGAGCTCGAGAAGGAGAACACCCGCCTGAAGCGCATCGTCGCCGACCAGGCCCTCGACATCGACATGCTGAAGGAGCTGAACCGGGGAAACTTCTGACTGTGAGTATCCCCGTTGCAGCGCAGCGAATCTGCTGGGCTGCTGCTGGTGACGACGGGCGTGACTCAACTTCTGACTGGCTTCGTGCCTTGCCGGGGACTTGTCCACTCGTAGTCGCCGGCACCGGCCCGGTCGGAGTGCTGGCCTGATCAGGAGCTTGACCGTCCAGTTCGCGCCGGACGTGTCCCATCACAGTCCTGCCGGCTCGTTCCGGACCGGAACCGGTCACGTCCCTCCGGCGAAGGAATGAACGCATGACCATGCTGGCAGATCAGGTGGACCTCGTCATCGGCGTCGATACGCACAAGCACACCAACACCGCCGCGGTGGTGTCAGCGGCGACCGGCGGACTGCTCGATGAGATGACGGCGTCGACGACCACCGATGGCAACGAGGTGCTGTTCAAGATGGCGACTTCGCTCGACGGCGCTCGGGCCTTGGCGATCGAGGGCACGAACAGCTATGGAGCTGGTCTCACGCGCTTTCTCCAAGAGCGCGGTGAGCGGGTGATCGAGCTCGACCGACCGAATCGGACGGCGAGGCGTGGAGGAAAGAAGACCGATCCTCTCGATGCAGCACGTTCGGCACGAGAGGCGCTCGCGCGTCCCGAGCTCGGACAGCCCCGCTCCACCGGGGACCGGGCTGCGCTCGCCGTGGTGCTCGCAGCGCGGCGCTCCGCCGTTGACGCCCGCACAGACGCGCAGCGTCAGATCCACGCACTGCTCGTGGGCGCACCTGAGGCGCTGCGAACTCGGTTCCGGGGCAAGAAACCGCATGAGATCGTGGTGAGCGCAGCTCGGCTCCGAAGGACTCCCAGCTGCGACACCGAAACCGGCACGATTGTCGGCGGTCACCGAAATTCGCGATTCGTAGTCACCGAAACTCGCGCATGGGCTGAGCTTTCGGACCTCCTCCGAGGACCATCCACCACGGTCGGTGGTGGCCCCTCCAGTCTCGGGACTGCCAAGTCCCCGAGCTGGAGGAAGCCGCCGACCATGTTGACCCAGGAGGAGTACATGGACGTCATCGCGTTGCGCCGCCAAGGCTGGACGATCAATCAGATCGCCGATGCCGTCGGCGCGCACCCAGCCACGATCTCGTCGTGGCTGAAAAAAGGCGGTCCGCCGCCAAAGCGCCAGCCCCCGGCTGGCCACGTCCCGGTGATCGACGAGCGCTGGGCGACGCGCGTGAGTGCGCTGCTCGAGGCGAATCCCGAGCTGCTCGGCACCTCGATCGAGCGGATCATCCGCGCCGAGGGCTTCGCCGGCTCCTATGAGAGCCTCGTCCGCCACCTGCGAGAGGTGCGGGGCGTGCGACGGCGTCACTCGCCCGGTGTCAGCGTGCCGATCGAGACCGAT